>JALURF010000126.1 GCA_027017165.1 Thermofilaceae archaeon | reverse complement strand
CTCTTGCCGAGAGGATGGGCGTAAACTTTGAGAAAATAGGAGTGGCGTTGGCTCGCCCTGTGAACGCTTTTACCTACGGAGTTTTTAGGCCCAAAATAGTCATATATAAGGGTTTACTCGACAGCTTCACCGAAGAGGAGGTAGATTTCGTTGTAGCTCACGAACTCGGACACATTAAGCATAGATGGGTTTGGCTTCTCTATAGCATGGCTAACGCCGTAGTCCTCCTGCCTCTCTTCATGCCACTAGTGGTCCGGCTTTTCTTCTACCTCTTCTTTATACCAGCTAGGCTCGCTCTCCTCTGGTTTTCGAGAGAATGCGAATATATAGCAGATAAAGAAGCAGTTTTAGCTACGGGAAATATAGCCGCAGCTTTAACAGCGTTAATTAAGCTCGGCAAGGTTAAAGGGATAAACGTCGATCTTCGAAAGCTATCGGAGCGGGATTTGGTGGAGAAGATCGTGGGAGATGCTATAGCCTCGTTAAGCACGCACCCGCTTATAGAGAGGAGAGTACGGGAATTAGTGAAGTTCTATCCTTATTTCCGAAAAATTTATAGGAGATAGGATGTTAAGTGAAGAAGAACGATGAGCATTACCGAATTCCTGGTAGAGATAGCGGTTGAAGTAGTATCGGAGATAGGCTACCTCGGAGTATTTATCTTAATGCTACTTGAGAGCGCTTTAATCCCCATACCCAGCGAAGCTATAATGCCTTTCGCTGGCTTTTTAGTCGCATCGGGCGAGATGGATTTCCTAGCCGCTGTTCTAGCGGGAACTTTAGGGAATTTGGTTGGATCTTGGCTTGCCTATTTTTTAGGAGATAGATACGGGAGGTCTTTTCTAAACAGGTATGGGAGATATTTGCTGATCACTGAGGAGCATTGGAGACATGCTGAGGAATTCTTTCAAGCGAGGGGGAAGCTCGCCGTCTTCGTGGGCAGATTGCTACCGGCTATTAGAACAATTATATCTTTTCCAGCGGGTATGGCGAAAGTTGAGATAATAGAGTTCTCCATTTACACTTTTATAGGTTCTTTTATATGGTGTCTAGCCTTAACCTATATAGGGGTAGTTTTGGGTTCTCAATGGGAGATTATTAAGAACTACTCACTATACCTAGACATACTGGCTCTATTAATCTTAGCCGCGGCTTTAATCTACATATTCAAGAAAAGAAGCTAAGCGAAGGACTTATATAACGTAAATGGGATAGCTTCACGATGCGGAATGGAGGAATTATCTAAAATTGAAAAATTCCTATTAGCGTACATCTGGCACGAATTTTTAGGCAAAGTCTACTTCACGAGCTCGGAAAAACCAGAAATATACCTCGCCAACACTATAGCATCCGAGCTTATACCCGAGAAAGAATTGAGGAAGAGGAGGCAGTTGGCGGAGCTTATAGCCAAGGCTATAGCCAAGCTTACGGAGTACTGGATGATACAGGTTAGCGGGTATGAGATATCGCTCACTAGTTATGGGCAGAGCTTAGTCCAGGGAATAAGCAAGGAGGAGTATAAAAAACTCAAAGAGGAAATAGCGGCTGGGAAGTTTAAGTAGGAAAACCTATATTTTTTATTTAATGATATATTTTACCTATGTCAGAGCTCTACGACGTAAAGGAATTCTGGAAATTCAATATAAGAGTGGGCTATGTTGAAGAGGCGGAACGAGTCCCAAGATCTCGCAAATTAATTAAAATGATTGTAGATTTTGGAGATCACGAACGCACCATAGTGGCGGGGATAGGGGATCAATACGCGCCGGAAGATCTTAAAGGTAAGAAAACTATATTCGTCATCAATCTAAAACCTAAAAAAGTTATGGGAGTTGAAAGCCAAGGCATGCTCCTAGTAGCTGAAAGCAAGGGCAAAATTTACCCTATAATCCTCCCCGATGAAGTACCTATAGGGGCTAAGGTTTGGTAGCTTAAACTAACTTTTAACAGTTTTTCGCAAAAACACGAGTTTTATACTTCTAGTGGGACAGCTATTTAAACATTCGAGGCATAGGGTACACCTCAGCCTATCCCTCCAGGAAATCTCCGCCAGATTAATGCCTGAGGGGCACGCTAACGCGCAACGCCCGCATTTAACACAATTCTCGCCGGTTTCGATTCTCAATAACGGCTTAGGGGCTAGTAATCCCTGTAGAAACCCCACGGGGCAGATGTATCCACACCAGTACACGTATTTTCTATTTAGAAAATAGATTATGAGAGTCCAGAATCCCAGCGTAGCTATAACTACAGGGTCAAATACTCCAAGTATAACGAAGAATATTATCTTAAAGGAGAAGCCCACTGGGCATATTAAACAAAATAAAGGTAGGTGTAGCAGAAAGCTGCCGAAGAGAAAAACGGCAGCGATGAAAGGGGCGGAGTAGAAGCTCCGAGAACTTTTATGAGGTATGAAGCCTATAGGGCAGAGCCACCCGCAGAACGCTCTGCCGAGAATCCACAGTATCAATACCGTCGTTAGAAGGCCTAGCGCTAATTCAAAGCCTATAAAAAGCGATGCTATAAACACCTGTAACGCTCCGAGGGGACAGGCTATACAGATAAATCCTATTTTTGCGAAAGCAAGTATACCCTGGACCAAACTCAATTTCTTAAACCATCCCAGTATTGATAGAAAGCCTAAACGAGATAACGTTCTAACTCTATCTAGTAGTTGCAATTCTTCTCTCACCTATCGGCGAGAGGTATAAGGCTTTGGGGATAGCGGGGCAGGCATATACGCATTTGCCGCATCCGACACATTTCTTTTTCCTAAACACGGGTATCATGCCTTTATTATCGACGGCGCCGACCGGGCATACTTCTTGACAAACTAAACACTCCAGCTTGTACTTAACTGGAAGACAATTCTCTCTAATCCAGACCACAGTGCCGAGTTTAATAAATTTGCTATCCACGAAGACGAGCGCCTCTGTAGGACATGCTCTAACACATGGAAGTACATTTTCACATCTACCTTTAACGGCTTCACAAGGAGCCTTTAAAGGATCGATTCTAGGCGTTCCCCAAACAGCCAATCCCATACTCAAAGGAACTGGAGATAAAGTGCCAGTTAAACAGTTCTCGATGCAGAGGCCACAGCGTATACACCTGGATAAGAATTCTTCTTCGACAAGAGCGCCGGGAGGTCTCACCAACCTTGGACGAGGCATAAACTTTATCGATGCGCCCAGCGCCCCCACTAGGGCGAGGGCAAACCCT
>JALURF010000125.1:497-9946 GCA_027017165.1 Thermofilaceae archaeon | reverse complement strand
AAAGTTTTTGAGAGAACGTGTCTCTAAGGAGATTAGCGAGACCATAGAGCTTAAAATAGACGGTTTTATAGTTTTCTCCCCTAAAGGTAGAGAGCTAATAATAAGATATAGTGAAAAACTCAGAGAATACGGCGGCTTGGTTAGGCGTTCGGTTTTCGATGGAAAGCTTATGGAGATTGCAGAGTCTGAAGGAGCCGAGTTGAAAGAGGGGAAAACAGCCATTCACATAGAAAAAGCCGATGAAGGCGTTATTGTTGAAACTCTGGATGGCGATAAATATGAAGCTAGATATGCTATATTAGCAAATGGAGTTCAAGATAGACTTGGAGAGAAGGTAGGCTTGCCTCCTCTCAAGGTTGAACAACTGGGAGCCTGTTGGGGTACTGAGTATCCATACGATATGGAGAAGGTCTTTAAGCTTTGGAGCGATAGAATGGCTAAACCTATATTCCTATTTTTCGGGGCTGCGCCCACGGGTTATGGATGGGTTTTCCCGAAAAAGGAGTATTTGAATATAGGGATAGGGACCAATTTAAAGTATTTCAAAAACCATAAAAGACTATTTCGAGATTTTATAGAAAGAGCAAAGAAAGCTAGGGTTTTGCCTGAGGATTTAAAGGTGGACTATGATAGGGCGTGGTTGATACCTTTTGGCGATGTGCCGAGGAAGAAAACCTATTCTATAGAATACCGGTTACTGGCCGTAGGAGATGCTGCTGGCTTTGTGCACCCGGTCACCGGTGAAGGGTTATATGGCGCTGTTTATGGAGCTGCTTTAGCGGCTGAGGTTATTAAAAAAGCTTTGGACGGTGAAAATCCAGGAATATTGAAAAAATACGAAGATTTATGGTGGAAAGAGTTCGGAGAAGATATGTTCTACTATGGCAAGAAGATAGCCGCTATGCTCTACAAGTCCGAGTTTATGATGGAAATGGGTGTTAGAGTTTTAATGACAGATGAGGAAGGTGCCAGAAGGCTGGGCTATCTGATCTCTCATTACGACAATACTGTCGCTAAGAGATTGTATGAACGGATAAGCGGATTAAGCTTATTGCCTCTAGCATTAAAATCTATAAGAGCCCCGATGAAAGTAGAATATGAGGTGTAAACTTGAGCTTAATTTCTAGAAGGAAGCTCTTCGTCTTCGTCGGAGATAAGGGGGTAGGAAAATCGTCTCTTATTAAAGCACTTTTCCCAGAAGTAGAAGTAGACTATAGCGAACCACGTTTTTTCAGAGATTATAAGGTGGAAGAAAATCTTTACGCTAGAGAGATTAGAGGGGAGCCGGAGATTGTAGATGTCCTCGTGCACAGCGCTAAGATGTGGAGGATTGAAAAGGCATTTTTAATATTTGATCTTTCAAACCCTGATACCCTCTCTAATGTGAATAAGTGGTACTCTCTCATTCCTCCTGGAGTGGATATTCTACTTATAGGCAATAAATCCGACCTAGAAAGAAAAGTAAGCGAGGAGGAGTTGAATATCCTATCTAGGAGTTTTAATACAGAAATTCTGGTAGTTTCGGCGAAGACTGGGGATGGAATAAAAGAATTGACGGAGAAACTGGCAATACCGGTTAAAAGAGAAGTAAGAGAAGAAGCTGTAAAAAGAGTTGAAGAAGAAGCCATACATATAGATTATCTTCCTATTCCCTTAGATGTAAGACCCTCTCTTGAAGGACTTTCAGAGATAGAGATTGAGATTCTTAAGCTAGTAGATGGAGCTAAGGGAGCTCGTGAAATAGCGAAGATATTAAACTTGGAACCACACACTCTACTGATATTCCTTAAAAGATTACACGCGAAAGGTAAAATAAAGGATTTACAAGTTATAATAGGGTAGATCTCCCATGAAAGAATTCTTAGCCATGTTGTTGGCCAGAGCTAGAAAACACCTAGGAAGTGAGACAGCAAATATTTTCACCATCAGAACTCTCTATATCTCAGCCCTTAGAGAGTTAATGGATTTGATGGGATATGAAGAAGCTATAAAGCGTGTCTTCACTTGGGGTTTTTCAATGGGGCATGAGTATATGTTGACGTTAACAAAGGATATTGAGAAAATTAAACCCTTTGAAGAAACGGAGATTATAGCTAAAGTCGCATGGTATACCTTTGCCGGACGGATACCCACGGGGACTGATTCGGGCTGGGAGGTCTGGAATGGGTATAGAGTTTTTATAGCTAAATTCTGGGACGATGACTGCCCATGGTGTAGAGGTGTTAGACTGCCTATTAAGAAACCTATATGCGCTTACCCTGCGGGAGCTTATGAGGGCGCTTATCAAACCAGCCAGGTAATACTTTATACGGCTAAAAAACTAGACACTGAGAGATTCGCTATAGTTAGAGAAATTAAGTGTAGGGCCGCTGGAGACGATACGTGCGAGTTTTGGATAGTAGATTTTCCACGTGTAGAAGAGGAAGAACAGAAAGAACTATTGAAAAAGGCTAGGGAAAAATATCCCGACTTATTTAAGTCTATAGAACCGGAGTTCTCTTTTGAGGTTAGGAGAAAAATCCTCTAAATTTTACAACATTTTTTCTTAGGAGATAGTATCAGCGATAACAAGTATAGACCCGCCGCTAGAATCCCTATAGTTGGGCTTGTCGGCAAGTTGAAAATCACAGAGATCAAAACTCCCAGGATTGCAGATAGTGACGCAAACAGTATAGATAACAGGACCATCTTCTCCAAGCTATGAGAAAATTCTAGAGCAGCCGCTGCCGGGGCCACTAAGAATACAACCGCCAGAATAGATCCTACAACTTTAAGCTCTACGACTGTAGCTACAGCTATAAGCACAATCATTAGGTAATGAAAGAGTTTCGTGTTTACCCCCATAGCTTCGGCCGCTTCTTTATCGAAAGTTAAAAATTTAAACTCTTTATAAAATAGCAGGACAAGCGTTAAAGATGAAAAGGCGAAAACTCCTAATAGTAAAAGCTCGTCATCAGTAACTCCGAGTACCTCCCCTATTAGATACGAATATGCGGCTACGGTATACTCTCTAGTTAAGGATAACATTAAGGCCGCGATAGCCGCTGAGAAGCCGAAAGTCACTCCTAGAACTATATCCATTTTCTCTCCGCTTTTTTCGCCGCTGTAAGCCGCTATCAGCGCGAAGAGTACGCTGAGAAAAGCCGCTCCGATAGTCGGCTCGATGCCTAGGGAAAATGCTATGAGAGCTCCGGCTAAGCTCGCGTGGGCTATAGCCGCTCCCATAGTGGAAAGATTTCTCAAAACGGTAAATGAGCCTATGACGGCCGAGAGAACCGCCGCCAGTATAGAGGCTATTAGAGCTTTTATCATAAAGCTATAGGTAAATACGTCCAGCATACTATACACCTGGGTTAAGCGTGAGCATCGCCTCCTATCACATAGCAGGTTTCGCCCATCCTGATTATCTCTACTTTGCGCCCGTATAATGCGTGTAGCTTATCGGGTTTTATCTGTTCTTGTGGTTTGCCAAAGCCTATAACCTTCCTGTTAAGCAACAGGAGGTAGTCGGTTATCTCCATTACCGGGTTTACATCGTGGGTTACCATTATGACTCCGACTCCTCTTTTGACAGCTTCTTTAAGAGTTTTCAATATTATTTCTTGAGAAGTGGCATCGACGCCGGAGAGAGGTTCATCTAATAACAGCAGATTAGGTTCGGCTGCGAGAGCTCTAGCTATTAAAACCCTCTGTTGCTGTCCTCCGGAGAGGTGGGAGAATGGCTTATCCCAGTATTCTTCCAAGTCTACTTTTTTCAAGGCTTCTTTGGCCTTTTCTAAGTCCTCTTTTATAAGCCTGAATCCCGGATTTACTTGAGGTATCCTGCCCATGAGCACGATATCCCTTACTAGGATGGGGATCGATGAATCTATTCTTTCCCTCTGCGGGACATAACCCGTTAGTCTTCTCACTTTACGCCAATTCTTTAAAACGTCATGACCGAGCACTGTAACTCTTCCTTTTATAGGTTTTACTAAGCCGAGTAGCGTTTTTAAAAGAGTAGTTTTCCCAGCGCCGTTTGGCCCTATTATCGTGAGAAAAGCTGGTTCCTCGAGTTTAAAAGAGACATTTTCTAAAGCTATTTTATCCTCGTAGATCACGGTTACGTTTTCTAAACTGACTATAGGTTTCATCTACCTCTCACCAAAATAGCCGTCTCGACAATCGAGAGGAAGAAGAGGATAATTACGGATGCTAATAGAGTCGTCTGTGAGAACTGTAGAAATACAGTCTCGGAGGAGCCTTTGCTTTTAGCCGCTTCTATAGCGGAAGCTATGGAAGCTACGGTGTATTTAATGTATTCAGTATAGCTGTCTTCTCCACTAAACATTGAGCCATATACGTAGACTAGGGCAGTTCCCGTCTCTCTAGATAGTAGAGATGCTATCCTACCTTCATCCCCGATTTTCTGTGTCGCTAAGACTACTATTACTTTAACATTTTCTTCTTCGATTAACTTCTCTACTTCCGCTACCTCAAGCGGAGACGGAGTCTTCCCCTCTCCTTTAATCAATACCCCAACTACTTCTAGCTCCATGGCCTCGGCGAGAGGCTCGAAATGGGCCCCTGCTAGAACTACTTTTTCACCCTTAACGCCAGCGACTGTAGTATATTCATCTATCCATTTCATCAGCTTCTCTATGTCTGCTTTAAACTTCTCAAGCCTTTCAGCATAGTAGAGCCTCCCGGCGGGGTCGACATTAATTAAAGCTTCATAGATTTTTTCAGCAACTTTTACAGCATTCTCCGGGTATAGCCAGAGGTAATGAGGATTATCATTTTTAATATAAACTCCCGCTTCTAGCCAATCATTCCAAGAAAGCCTGACCTTCCCCGGATTCTCTGGTAATCCGCCCAGGAAACCTTCTTTGCCTATTGATATAAATACGTCGCAGTTCTTAACTAAGTCTATATCTTCCGGCTTTAGAGCGTACTGGTGGGGATCGCTCCCGGGAGGAACTAGGTAATGGACTACTACTCTGTCTCCGCCTATCTCTCTAGTTATAGCTGCCAGCGGGGATATCGTCGTAACCACAATTACACTCTCAGCTGAGGCATACGTCGCGTTTGCTATTGAGGCTAATATGATGAGTATGAGTACGGCTACTAGCTTCCTCATTCTCTCTCACCTCCGTGTTCTACATGAGGTATTTCATATCCATGAGGGCATGAGGAGGGATGTCCCATGAGCTCGCACATTCTACCTATTACTTCTTCAGGTATATACGCGTCGAAGCGGGAGGCACATTCACATGCTTCTTCCGGACTGAAGTTTAAGACGCGACAGAGGTATGTTTCGAGGATTCTATGTTTCCAGAGGAACTTGCGGTATACCTCTCTTCCCTCGTCCGTCAGTTTATAACCTCTCCCCGGGAGCCGGAGTACTAGTCCTAGGTTTTCGAGTTCTCTTAGCGTTTTATGGGCCGAGGGTAGTTTCACCTTTAGGCGTTCGGCTATCCTGTATAATCGAGCTATGCCTTCGCATTCTTCCGCATAAACGGCGGCTAGGTATTCTAGGTATCTTTTAGTTAGATGCAATATAATCCCGAAAAATTAGATATAGGCTAACTTTATAAACTTTTCGGACATCTTTCCAAGGCTATGCTATGTCAAGATCGCATACCGTTTCTATATCCGAGCCGACTAAGATGCATTTTATAAATGGATATCTTTCTCTTACTCTTCTTATCATTTCAAAGTTATCATCTACAAAGTATATTTCTTCAACTTCTCCCTCATCCCTGAAGAAGTTTAATATTTTCTCTATCATTTTCTCTTTTTCTGGATGAGGCTCTATCACTATGTAGTCGAAGAAGTCGATGAGCTTTAAAGTCTCTAAGGCTTTTAATGCTGTAGAGGTGATATTCCAACTTGCTATAGATAACTTATAGCCGTTGTCTTTTAATTTCTTCAGCAGATTTCTAACGCAGGGGTAAAGCCTCAATCTATCGTTTTCGGAATCTATTATAGTATTTTCATCTAAGCGTCTGAAAGGCGGTTTCATAGCGGAGACGTCTGCGTGATCCCATAATGTCAGGTCTAGGTCGAATACGACTATTTTAACCATGATCTAAACCTATTCTTAGCAGTTTGGCAACTTCTTCTCCTTCTTCTTTATCAATTTTTCTCCTGGGATGCCTTAGTTCTACTCCGTGGTAGAAGGGTATTACGTGAAAGTGTATATGTGGTATCTCTTGTTTAGCGGCTCTGCCGTTGTTTTGCAGTATTCTTACACCATCTGCGCGTAAGATTTCCACTTGTGCAATAGCTATTTTCTTGGCGATTTTAACTAATTCATAGAGAGTATGGTCCGGTGTTTCAAATATTGTTTCATAGTGCTTTATCGGGATGATCAATGTATGTCCCTTACTAACCGGGTACTTGTCTAAAAATGCTAATACATGGTCTGATTCATAGACTATATACGCCTTCTCGTCTCCCGCAACTATCCGGCAGAATATACATTTCAAAATATCACGCCTCTATCTCCTATTCACGTGAAATGCGAGAAGTAGTATTACTGAAGCTAATATATAAAATATAGTTGATAACGCTATCGAAAAGTTTAGATTAAACTCTGCTATAAAACCGCTTACAACCGCTGGCAAAACGGCTAGGCTTGTAGCTACTATATAGGATCCCATATTTTCAGCCTCAAAACCTTTCTCCGAAAAATAGTACGTGGCGGCCGCTTGGCTCGCCCAGAATATAGGCCAAATAGGGATTATGTAAATGCCTATATAGGATGCTGGATCGTTTATTATGCTGAAGAGAATTGAGAATACGGCGTAGATAAGCGTGCTTAAAATAAGCGGTTTCTCAGCCCCGAATTTCTCGATAATTTTTGTAGCAATGTACGATGCGAAAATAGCGAGTAATCCTACTCCATATCCGAAAACTTCACTATATTTTTCAACAGATTCTCCGAGTAGCTCGAAAAGCTTGATTTTTAATAGCTCTGAATTCCAATAAGCTCCGGTCCAAGCCAAGAAAATCCCTATTAAGAAAAGTTTAAATCCAGGTTTAGCTCGGAGTTTTAGACTAAACGATTCCCTGATTGTATCTCTAAAAGACTTAACTACAACTTTTCTGTCCTTCTCCTTATAGAAAAAGCCAAAGATTACCAGAGAGATGAATAAAGTTACGGCTGCTACCAGATAGATACCAGTATGACCGTACATAGAGTGAAGTATACCTATTACTAAAGCTCCTAGAGTCCACCCTATGTTTCCCGCTAATTGTGAATAGCCGTATGCCGAGCCTCCGCCAGCCTCTCCAAGCGCCGCTAAGAAGGAGGGCGAAGATATCGAGCTGAAAAAATTTGAGAGGAAAATCAACAAGATTATCGAGTCTAATTTTTGAATCGAGCTTACGATAAGTAGGGGAATCAGAGATAGGGCTTGTCCAATTATTATGAATAATTTTCTATTCCCAGAGACATCGGATAGCGAGCCCCATACTCGTGATAATATGTAGGCTAGATAGGGTATCGTTTGGACGAAAACTATAGATGGTATCGACCCTCCCAACATGTAGATATTTATTGTGATAAAGGGCCAGAGCATTCCATATGCTACAGAATTTACAAAAGAAATTATCAGTAATAAGAGCATGTTCATATATTTACCCTATACTGCCGATAGAATCATCTCAAGCATTGTTGGAGGATAATCACCAAGTCCGATTACCTTTACTTTAGATTTTGGCCATATTATATCGGCTTCTCTCGAAATTTCATATTCAACTTCAATATTGGGATTGTCGTACTCCCCCTCCACTACCACCGTGAGAGTTTCGCCGGGTTTTAAAACTTTCTTCGCTGAGAATTCTTTATCTTCTATCTTGACTTTTTCAACTTGTATAATTTTTTCACCATTGTTTTTTAAAATAATATTGGTTTTGCCTTCGGCTTTAGTGATGGAATCTATAGATAGCTTCTCGCTATACTTGAAAACTATCCCATGAATTTTATGGATTGGAATGGGATATCCCTTTAACAAAGTCTTGCCCTTATACTTAGCTTTAACCTGAAGTCTATAATCCACATCGTACACGGCTATGTAATTATTAGAATATTCTCTCAATATTCCCTGGTATACTTTTTCTTCATTATCGATGTCTTTGACCTTAATGGTTATCAATCTTCCTATACTGTTTTCTAGAAGTGGATCATAGAGCGCTCCTAGCCCAGCTACTGCTTTTTTCTGGAGGTCTTCTATCGCCTTTTTAACCTCTGGAACCGTTGATACCATGGGTAAAGAGGCTGGCGACACAACTGTCGTTAATTTATCCTTTATATAGGCTAGGGCGTTGTATATCTTCCTTTTTAATCGAGAGAGAAAAGGCGGATGATATAGAATACGTAGTTCTTTCCATATTTTCTTACGCTCATCTTCACTGAGCATATCTCTGAACCTTATTATGGCATAGAGGTCTTTAAGCTCGCTTTGGTAGACTTTTCGAGAAACTAGAGAGGGGGGAGACCAGGGGTTAAGCTCTATATCATCGAGACTTACATCCTGTGAAAGCACACCCTTCCTCTTTAGTTCTATTAGAAGCTTCTCGGCTTCTTCTCTAAACTTCTCATCGCCTGTCTCTTCAAAATTTTCGATTAAAAACGCTAATAATGATAGGGGATTTTCTATTCTATCGCTTTCAAAGAAAACTTCGAATCCTCCTCCGCTACGTGGAGGTATGTAAAGCTTTCCGCAGTAAACTTCTCCTCCTATTAGTACTAAGACTTTTTTGCCTTCAAAAATTTTAATCACTCTATCTTTTGAAAACCACTCCGCTATCGAGTAAATTATAGAGAGGACTAACGTGAGCCCCATTAGGTAGGCTAGAAGCGTTAGATAACTCATTATGGTGTCGGTTTCACTCATCGAATCACCGTTATTGTTTTTGTTTTTCTAGTAGAAGTTCTAAATAAGATTTTAGAATGGGAGTCGATTTAATGCCCAATTTATTTAAACAATTCTTTAGTTTTTTAGTTGCTGATTCTAAACTTTCGCTTGGCATCTTAACTTCGATTTCTACGAAATCTCCTAAATCTTCAACGTGATCTAAGCTGATCTCGTATTCACTAAGTCTGTACATTTCTCTGATTTTTCTTACTTCTGCTACTTTATAAAAGCCCAGTTTTTGAAGCATGGAAATGAGCTTTTCTACATTTTCTCTCTCGATTTTCAAATTTATTTCCTCTCTCGCTTTAATTTCAGAACTAATCCTAGGTCCTTTATAGGTGAGAATTGCCTCTCCTTCTTCAAGTCTTAATCTCAAAGCTTCATCCGTTATCCTAAAATTTCTGCATGGGTGTTGAAAATATACATCTACTTCTCTTTTTGAAAAAACTTTGTTGGCGCCTAAAGTCTTGAGACGATTTCTCACTCTATCTAAGTCTTCAACTTTGACCTTTACTTCGTACTCGAACAAAGCGGTAACCCTATGAT
>JALURF010000125.1:0-487 GCA_027017165.1 Thermofilaceae archaeon | reverse complement strand
CCCTATGATATCGTAATGTTTTTTATGACTTTATTTTCCAAGATTTCGTTTACAACGTCTCCTGGAACATCGCCAGATACTATAATGTAGAGTTTCGGATTCTCTATTATATTCGGGTCATCAGCTATAACCTGTAGAATATTTATATTCCTCTTAGCGAGAGCTACAGCAACTGATGCCAAAATCCCCGGCTTATCCTCGTAGGTCTCCACTACTAGACATCTATAGCCTAAAAGTCTAGAAACCCCTCTCAGGCTTGCACCCGCTGGTTCGAGATTTTCAAAGAAATTTCTTAAAAATTCGTCTTCAGCGAGATTTTTCACGGTTTCCACGACTACTCTTCTATCTACTCCTAAAGCATTTGCAAGAGCTGAATAGGAGATTTTAACCTTGTCCAAGTATATGGATATCTTGTCCTTTTCTCTTTTTAGCTTAAAACCGTATTTTAAAAACGCTTTTACTACTTTCATCTTCTTCTCTGCTCGTC
>JALURF010000124.1 GCA_027017165.1 Thermofilaceae archaeon | reverse complement strand
GTTTATAGTTAAACTGCGAAAAGCAAACTACAAATAATAATGAATCTAGAATTACGGGATTTATCTTCTCAAAGATATACCTTTTAAATTCACCCCACTTTCGGATAAAAACATCGTAGTTGACGTATATTTTTCCGGAGACCATACTGCATCCTCTTTCTCTAATTCTTTTAACACTCTATAGACGTATGATTTAGCAAGACTGGCCTCTTTTGAAAGCCTAGATATAGTTAGTCCTTCTTTAACACATAGAGTTCTAAAAATCCTCTCTTTCTTGATAGGAACTTTCACAACAATAAGTTCTCTATGTTCTCTAAACGAAAGATATATTAGAGAACATAGAGAACAAAATAATCCTACCGGAGCATGATGGCAAATAGAAATTTATGCTAGTAATTAGTTAAGTAGCGAGTAAGGGCTTTAAAATGATATATGAAGATAGAATTTTCGGGAAAGTTGTAATTAAAGAGCCTATTATCAGAGAGCTTATAGAATCAAAACCTTTACAACGATTAAAGAAGATAATGATGTGCGGTTTCTCAGTCTTCCTCGCTCAGGACCACCCTTTCATGGTTTATAATCCTTGGTTTAACCGGTTTGAGCATAGTGTTGGTGTCTATCTTCTATTACGAAAGTATGGGGCTTCTCTTCAAGAACGAGTTGCCGGGTTGCTTCACGATATTTCTCATACGGCGTTTTCGCATATAATTGACTATGTTTTTGGGAGAGAGACTAGGCATGATTATCACGAGAAGTTTTATAGGAAAATCCTTTCGTCAAGCGAGATACCAGCTATACTGGATAAATACGGCTTAGATATAGATACAATAGCTGATTTAGAGAAATTCGGCTTGCTCGAAAGAAAGATCCCGGATTTATGCGCGGATAGGATAGACTATTTCATCCGTTCCACGCTAGACGTCTTGGTGAGCAGGGAATGGGTGCTAAAGGTTTTAAGCGATATAATCGTTTATGATGACAGGCTGGTTTTCAATAACTTGGAAAATGCTAGAAATTTCGCTTATAAATACTTAGAGGCAAGTAGGAGGCTTTACTGTAACGCTTTTCAAGCAGCGCTTTATCATAGAATCGCGGCTATCGTAAAAAGAGGTTTAGAAAAGGGCGTTATATCGAAGGAAGATCTTTTCTCCGACGATTATACTCTATACCGTAAACTGTGTGAAGATAGGGAATTGGAGAAGCTTACCACCTCGCTAAACAGGATGAGAGTAGTTGAAGATGATACCGATTATACCTTGCATGTTAAATCAAAGGTGAGATATGTGGATCCATACGTCCTATTGGGCGGAAAGCTTTATAGAGTTTCGGAACTGGACGAGAGCTTCAGAAATTATTTAGAGAATTTCATAGAGAAGAGTTCACGCGGTTTTTACGTTAAAATAGTGTATGAGTTAAAATTGTAGCATCAGAAGATATAATAGGATTAAAACGGTAACTATTACGGTGCTATAATTTGTCTAGAATAGATGAAGAAAAAGAGAGATGGAGACGCGAAGTCGATTCTGTTCTCGACGAAATTTCTGAAGTAGAATCGGAGATTAACAATTTTATTTCATTATTAACATCGCTCGACTCTTACTCTATAGAAATCCCCAGTTCTATACGAGAGATACGGAGTAGAGGATACGTCTTCCATGCGAGTCTGGAAGATCAGGCAAGGGAGCTCGTAGATTCTTGGATGAAGCTAAGGCATAGCTTCACGTCTATTGTTAAACGTCTAGAAGATGATTATATTCCTAGGCTAAGGCGGCTTAGGGATAAGTGTGAACAGTTGATGGATTTTAGCCCCACAGTTTCAAGCAGGATGGAACTGAGTAGAGTAGAGGATTCTGTGAGAGATTTAAAGCGCGTAGTTGAGAGCATGATTGATAAAGCCTCCTCTCAGGCTAGGGATATCGAGCATAGGTTCTTCAGTATTAAAAGCCGTATAAACATGGCTTTATGGTGTACTTCCCTACTCTTACAGGCATCTTTCAAGCTATATGATGATGAAAACATAGTAAGCGCCTACTCCGTAAAGCTCATGGGCGAGGAAAAGGTTAAGGGATATCTATACATAACTGATAAAAGATTGATCTTCGAGGCGGAGAAAGAAATAGTTCTTAAGAAAGTCTTATTCATCCCAACTAAGAAAAAGAAGGTTAGAGAAGTAGTCTACGATATCCCTATAGGCTACGTCGCGCAAGTTTCACGCGGAAAAGTGGGGTTTTTCGAAAGAGGAGGGGTATACATAGATTTTAAACCCTCAGCCCCTGTAAAACAACTGGTATTCGATCTGTCAGACGAATCTATCGATAATTTAATTAGAGATGTAAATTATGTCCTCAGTGGCAGAGCAGATCAAGATAGAACGACCACGCTTAAACGGCCTTTAGAGAAGCAAGCGCCCGTGGTTATTCGATGCCAGTACTGTGGAGCGCCTATCAAAAAGGAGATAGTTAGAGGGGTAACTTCATTAAAGTGCGAGTATTGCGGAGCTGTCATACAGCTTAGCTAAACTCCCGATATCTCGTAATCTTTATTAAGAGAAAAATGTTAAGCATCCATTGAAATGACGTATACTTATCGTGCCTCGGGATTAGCTCCGCACTATAGTAGGTACGTAGAAGCTCTTCTCAATAGATTTACCGAATCGGGACTTCAGATAGTTAAACGATTTCTAGGACCTAGTAAAGCTGAGGTCAAGGTTAAATACGAAAACGAAGTCGGCTTTATAACAGTTCAACTGCAGGGCGATGATATAATAGTCTCGTTTAACGTTAGAGAAACTCTGGAGAAGAAAGGCTTGGAGATAGCTCGTACAGGGATTAGGTTTCTTGGAACTATAATAACCGGGGGTAGCCCCGTCGATGCTACAATTTATACTATTGAAGATAGTTTTAACGCCGCTTTATCGGGGGATAGAGGATATCTAGCTTCAGTCATAGCGAGCGCGGTCAGAGATGTGGCTGAGAATTTAAAGTATAAAATAGAGGAAGAAATGAGGGAAACGGGGTATAGGAGAGAAGAATTTGAAACTAGGTTAACTTCCATCAAGTCAAGGTTGCTTACTATAAGTGAGGAAATAGAATTTGCGAAAGAAGAGGGTAAAGACGTATCTAGAATTGAAAAACGCTATCAAAGAGCTGAAGAATTATGTGAAGAAGCTGTTGTAGATGCTAAAGCTGGAAAGCATGTCGATGCACTGGCGAAGCTTGAAGCTGCTTCTCGTCTATTAGATAGAGC
>JALURF010000123.1 GCA_027017165.1 Thermofilaceae archaeon | reverse complement strand
GGCGTACCTACCTCAACTTTAAAAGTTTTCTTCTCAACATCAACAATTACTTTAACAGGCACTCTCATGCCTGCGAAATCAGCTGTAAGCCGATTTATCTCCCTGACTACGGCCATTACATTCATTCCCAACGGCCCCAGCGCCGGCCCTTTCCCTCTACGGTATAGGGGGGCCGGCGGTGGCCTTTCCTCCCTCGACTAGGAATTGAAACACCTTCTCGCTCGCCATGTTCCCTACCTTGATAACGACTATCCTATCCACATTTGACTCCTTTATAAGTTCTTCGGACTTTAAAATACCATGTTTTCAATCAAAAAACTTTATTATATTCCTTCGCTAATCCTTTACCGAGTGATGAGTCTGGCCCTACTGATAGATGATTGGGATCTTGAGTGCTGATGCTCTCGCAGCAAGTCAGCACTTCTCTCTTTTTAAGCTGCCAAGTATACGGGGTGCCGTGTGTAAGCATAAGGACCAAATGTGACAATGAACCACGCTTAACGGGGGCTGTTCTCTCTCGCTTCGCAAACCATAAAATCGTGTAGGCCGTTGATTTAAGAATTATCCTAGGAAAGAGGACTCTGGAAACCCCGGATAAAAATAGCCCCTTAACCGCGCATATTCAAGTTTGTGGGGTTCAAATCCCTAAGCTTGACGAATCCCGAGACACCGCTTACCATCATGTGAGAAATAGGTTTTACAGAGCTCCCTTCTAGCATATTAGCGGAAGTCTTGGAGGATAGGTATGAGAAAACTGGCTCTGAGCGGGCGTTTTAAAAACGGTTTAAAAATCTCTGCATTCGAGTCAGCGTTCTTTATCTGTACCTGGTATTTCCAGGCCGTGATGGGTAGGGGTTACGGACATATTTGTTTAACATTTGCGAAGTAAGGGATATTTCTATGATTGGACAGAGTGAAGGCGGTGTTCTAGGTTAGTTGCCTTGCAATCATGTTAAGAAAGAAAAATATCATATGGAGAGCTACTTATCAGATTAGTTAAAAGATTTAAGAGAAAGACTACAGTAGTTTGGCTTACTGGGTATTTTATACGATCTAGAACTCTTAATTAAGAGCCCATACTGCTCCAATCCTCTACCCTGGTCGTTATGAGAAAAACAAGTAAAAATATATCTCTCAAAATCAGTAGACTTCATATGGAAGGCGCGGAGTTACGGGGCAAGACTAAGGAAGTCCTTCTCAAACCAACCAGGTTCCCGGTTCCCATTTTTGGCATATTCGCGTTGATAAGCTCTGCGATACTCACCTCTGCTTTAAGGCTGATACCAGATATTGAACTCCCTCTTCCCGTCCGTAGGCGAGACCAGTGAAGTCGTTGAGAGGGTCGTAAAGTATGGGAGATAAGAGCGAAATAGAAGCAATTGTGAATCGTTACAAACGCGCGGCAAAACAAAACGAGAAACTCCTGCCGGACCTTGCCGCTGCGCTAGACAATTTAGGACTAGCGCTCCGGCAGAAAGGCAAGCCGAGAGAGGCGCTAAGATATCTTGAAGAAGCTTTGATTATACGTAGGAAGCTAGCAAAACAAGACGAACGTTTCCTCCCCGATCTAGCAGGGTCACTCAATAACACGGGGTTAGCGCTTGCAGACATAGGCAGGCTCGACGAGGCCATAAAGCGCTATAAAGAAGCCGTGAAGATTTATAGGCGCCTCGTCGAGCATAACAAAGAGTTCCTATCGGATCTGGCAGGATCTCTCTGCAACTTAGGCGCGGCGTTACAGGAGAAAGGTTTGTTAAATGACGCTGTAAAACGGCTTAAGGAGGCCGTGGAGATTTTCAGTAAACTAGCAGAACAAGAGAAGGAGTTTCTGCCAAGTTTAGCGGGAAGTTTTACTAACCTGGGCAATGCACTATGGAGTAAAGGCAAACTTGATGAGGCAATAAAGTGTCATGAAGAGGCGCTGAGGATTTATAGGTATCTAGCCGAGTCTCATGACCACTTCATACCTAATTTAGCAATGACTTTGAATAATTTGGGGGCAGCATTATCGAGCAGGGGCGATTTTAAGGAAGCAGTAAGGCACTATGAAGAAGCCGTCCAGTTGTACAGACAATTAGCTGAGCAGGATGAGAAGTTTCTACCTGACTTAGCAATGGTATTAAACAACTTAGGACCCACTTTAATGCGTATAGGCAAGCCGAGAGAGGCGCTAAGATATCTTGAAGAAGCTTTGATTATACGTAGGAAGCTAGCAAAACAAGACGAACGTTTCCTCCCCGATCTAGCAATAACATTGAGCAATATAGCTACAGAGTTGAGGCAGAGAGACAGGCTGGGTGAGGCAATTAGTCACTACGAAGAAGCCGTGGAGCTATATAGACAGCTAATAAAGCGGGATAATCGCTTCTTGACATATTTGGCAAGAACGCTTAACGACCTAGGCGTTGCTTTAGCTCAGAAAGGCAGGCTGGACGAGGCCATAAAAAACTTTAAGGAAGCGCTAACCGTGTACAGGCGCCTAGTCAGGCTGGATAAAAGCTTTCTATCCGGCTTAGCAAGTACTCTTAACAACTTAGGAGCCGCTTTGACTCGTAAAGAAGAATTCGGTGAGGCTATAAAGCGCTATGAGGAAGCCGTGAAGATTTATAGACACCTCGCCAAACATAACAAAAACTTCCTGCCCCAACTCGCCATGGCGCTCAAAAATCTAGGCGAGGCCCTACGGTGCAAAGGCAGATTAAATGATGCAATAAAGCATTATGAAGAAGCGCTAGCGATATACGGACACTTAATTCGGCTAGACCAATGCTTCTTGCCAGACTACGCAAAGACATTGTACAGCTATGGGGCAGCACTACTGGAGAAAGGCGACGACAAAGGACTTAACGCAGTTGTGAAGTCTATATTGCTGCTAGCTGAAATGGTAGAAAAGGGCGCATGCTACTTAGCTGAGATGCTTGAGACGTACTCGACCTCCTTACTGGAAATCCTATCCAAGAGGAACCCTAAATTGGCGCAACGACTTAAGGAGAACGTGGACCGCGCCCTTAGTAAATGCAAGTAATCGCCGTCGATCTAATGTTAAGATGCTCGTAGAGAGCTCGCTCTGTTTGAATGATAAAACATTGAGTGTAAACCGTCTTGTCTTGATAAAATTGACTATTCTGATTTACGCATCCTTATTAAATAGATAGATATTGTAGTGCTTTTCTATTTGATATAATTAAAGCTACTTCGTCCAGATTTGTAAAGGGACGTTTAACCATAATTTTCTCTACATCTCTTCTGCTCAGGCTAGGGACGTGTAAGAGTAGACGTCTAGACGCTTTATTCACATTTAAGGGGTAGGGAATCCCGGTTACGGATCTGTAGCCGTGGTCTACTACAACTACATCTAGCTTTATTCTTAAAGGAAGTAAACCCGGTATATACGTCAAGAGAGGGTAAGACCCGCTTTGCCGCGCTAAGGTATTTTTGCCTTCGTGGGCTTCAGTGTAAAGCGAACGTAGTACTGTGCCTTTGGGAACTATTCTTCTTAACATCGGTAAATCGATTTCTTTGCGGACTTTTTCTTTGAAGCGTTTAAAATACCTCTTATTTCTCTTAACTACCTTGTCTCCGATTAGCCACATTCTAGTATTCGGAAGAGGTAATACTTGCCTGATATTAATACGCCTAATCATGAGTTTTTCATCCAGAATTTTTTTCAAAAATTCAAAGTTCAGTTTATAAGTCTCTGCATTTTCACCGATTAAACCAGCTACGAAATTTATGCCGGGTAAGAGCTCAGGTAAACCGTTCCATCCTCTCCTCGATCCATAGATATTTATAATTCTGATAGCTTCAAGGGCTTCTTCGGGCATGACTTTCAGCCTATTTAACTTAACCACTTTAGGATCTGCGCTTTCAACTCCCATAGCAGCCACATCGCCGGGCGTATGGTACTGTATGAGTATTTTTGTGATTTCCACGGCTTCTTCCTTATGGTGAAAAACAGTGCCTGGATTGACGTTGTCTATGTGAAGAGTTTCCAGGCGGGGAGCTACGGACCGTATTCCCTCTAAAAGTTTTTTAATAGCTGGCGGATTTGGCTTTGGAAACTCTTCCTCATTAGCCTGCTCAGACATATATATGTAAAAATCCGGTTGTCTGCCTAGCCTGAAGTGGCGAACCCCCAAGTTATAGAGAGCCTCTATCTCCTTTACAATATCGGGTATTGGTCGGAAAACTACCTTCCCATATTGCGGTTCTATACAAAAACTACAACCGCCGACTATCCTCCTAGGACATCCTCTAAAAGTTTCAATTTCAGCGATTAAGTTAAAGCCGTAGTTAGGATGTTGAAGAACTATTTTAGCACCTTTTACTGCAAAATGCGAGATTTCTGAATAATTTTTACGCCTTATGTTAGGATCCACGTATTCCACTCTAAGCTTCTCCTTTACCAAATGATAAACCGCCATTTCAACATCACCAGTTACTACCAGGTCGAAGTAATTCATGAAGACAGATGGCGGAGTCGCTATTTTCCCACCTTCTTCACCCATCCCAAAGCGTGCGACCGGTCCTCCTAGAACCTTTATAGGCTTTTCAAGCAGTTTGCTCCAAAGCAGTAGCTCCTCAACCTTGATCGGTTCCCCTCCTAGATACTTCCCCGGAACAACCACGCCAGCTATGAAAACTACCACATCCGCTTTGCCAGCGGTTTTCATAAAAAGATCTAAGTTGTTTCTGGCTCGGTCCACGGTGAAATAGATTATATCAGTTCCTGGTTTGGCGCTCCATACGGCTCCAGCGACATACCTAGGGTAAACGTCTATGTAGGGTGGTACGCCGAGCCCTGCAGGTTCGTCGACATAACCGTCTAAAATAACTACTCTCATAATTCCCTATCTATAGGTGATTTTAATGAGATAATTATTTATCATGTTTGAAATGATCCCATCCTTTAGCTTCTAAGGGTATATGCTTATCCCTTTTTCTTAGATATACGCCACTTCCCTCCTCTACCCTGCCTATGGTATGCAAATCCACGTTCATCTTTTTAGCAAGATAATACAGCTCATCTAAATTTTCGGGACTTACAGAGTATATAGCTACATATTCTTCTCCCCCCTCGTAGAGCGTAGGAATAAGCGGGTCTAGCCCCCAAGCCTCTAGTTGAGCGTGGACGCGGGGAGGAATAGGCACATATTCAAGAATGATTCTCACTTTACTGGCTTTGGCAAGTTCATGAAGAGACCAGGCCAATCCATCGCTGCTATCTATGCCTGCGTTGACTATGTTATTTCTCGCAACCTCAACGCCGAATTTTAAGGATACCCTAGGATAAAAAATCCTATTTAGGATCTCCTTCCAAAAATCTTCATCTTTGACTTTATATCCTCCGAAAAAGACCTTGTACGCTACAGGAGTATATCCAAAAGACCCCGTCGCTACGAGGATATCTCCGGGTTTAGCCCCACTTCTCCTTAAAATCTTGTCAGAGAAGCCAACAAGCAGAGGAACTACGACAAGCTCCTTAGCGAAACTGGTATCTCCTCCCCAAATAAAAATCTCATATTCGCGACATGCATTTCTTATACCTCTATAAAGCTCTTTCACATTGGTCAAATCCATATCGCCTGGTATCCCGAGCGATATTAAACCACCTAAAGGCTTGACTCCTTTAGCTGCAAAATCGCTCAAATTCATCACTATAGATTTCCAACCGATGCTCGAAAAGGGCATGCCTGGCCAGCGATCAGCAGATTCTACGAACATATCAGTCTTTACAACTAGAAATCTTTCCTGTACTTTAACAGCCGAGACATCGTCGTAGCCTAGAATTTCTCGCGGATCGCTATCCAGAATCTGTAGAAGTTGTTTAATAAGTAGAAACTCTCCGATATCACTTATTTTCACAAACTCACCCGTCCAAAATTATAATGCGGGGGCCGGGATTCGAACCCGGGCAGGGCTTCCCCAGCGGAGTTCCCATCTTAAGATCCTGAGTCCGCCCCCTTTGACCTAGCTCGGGCACCCCCGCGCTGAAAAATACTCTCAACCACGCTATAAATTCCTTGCGGAGATTTCTCTCCACGAACTCTCTCTAAGAATGAGTTAATGAGCTCCTTTATAAAGTTGTATAGGCTTTCCGATATAAGCCCCTGTTTGAAAGCTTCTTCAAAATCTTCAAAATCCACGATTTTTACTTCGCCGTCGGAGGTGACTACGATATCAACTCCCAGATCTATATACCAATACCTATGTGAAGACTTAGCTTCTATCGGCGAGTTTAAGTTAATATAAGCGCCTTTAAAAACTCCGTCTTTAGAATAGTAGAAATGTGGAAGCAAAACCTCGCCTACAGATAGGCAAGTGATAGCGTAATCTCCCTTCTTCTTTTCAACTCCCAGGCCATCATATACACCGTTAGAGAGAATTAGCCTTTTAATCCTTAAGACACCGTTATTGATCTCTTCGCGTAATCCCCGTAAATAGACAACTTCTCCGTTTAACCGCTCATGCTCTAAAACCACCTCCCTCCCCGCCTTCCCACAGTCGTGAATTCTCTCCCATATCTTTATGGACGCTTTCTCCCTATCGCAACAATCTAATAGATATTCAATCCAGTCGATAACGGTTGAATCGAAATCAGCTACAGACTTAAAATAATGATGCCATTTCAAAGTATCAACCACTTGGTTCCTCAACTCATCAAGCCTAATTTTATCATCTAGCGAGAAGACAACTTCGGCGATGGCATCTCCCCTACAAAGCAGCCCAATCTCCTCTTTATCTCGAGACACCAATTGCAACGCCCTCTTTTTCAACTCCTCCAGCTCTACCATCAATTCCTCCAGTTTTCCAAAATTCGCGTTACTCCTCCACCTTATACCCCAGCCTTCTCGACGGAAAAAAGTACTTAGTGTATATAACTCCTCTCTCCTCTTCCTATTTTTTATATGTCGGCTAAACGAAATCCTCCCATGAGGCATTAAACGGGCATATCTCCCCGAAACAACTATACCCAAACCGAGAATGGGCGGTTTATCAAAAAACGGCTTTTTAACATATACGTCCACTATCTGCCCTTCTTCAAGTCCACTGCTATGCTCCAACAAGCCATACCCTCCCTCTATCTCGACCCTCCAATACTCCCCCTCCCTACCTACAATCCTCCCTCTATAACAATCGTAAACACCATAAGGATACTCCCTAAAAACACTCGAGAGAAAAACCCTCCTAAATAGCTCAAGTATACCCTTTACAGCCTCAAACCTCCCTATAATTACCACGCCTTTTTTATCATCCCTATCTTTAACCGTAACATCAGCCGGAGCTTTACTCGGCTCCAAAGAAAAACGCCTAGCTATAATACTACCAGGCTGAGTCACGCTAAAACCGTTAGAAAGAAAGAGTTTAGTTAAGGCTGTAGCGTAGATCCCTCGTACCCTTATATTCATTAAAAATCCCTAATCCCTAACCTGCTCGAGAAGACTTATAGCCTGCCATATAGCAGTACGAGCAAACAAAGGCATATTAGGATCTTGAGATACTTCATCCAAAACGCTTATAGCGTTAGCCGCCCTCAACCCCGGAGATAAATCCTTCCTCTGCAACGTTTTTATAGCCTCACTCGCCGCCCTCCTTATATTCCGCGGAACACCAGTATCCTCCGCCACCCGTTGAAGAAGCACAGTAGCCTGCTTAAACTGTTCTATCTCCTCACTCATACATTAATCACCTCGTTAAAAGCTAAAAAATCTACAAATGATTAGACATTTAAACCTTACTCTAACAACCTTTAAACCAGCACACCATATAAATTACGAGCCAAATGATCCGAAATGCCCGTGAAGAAGACCTAGACGAAATTTATAAAATAGAGCAAAAATCGTTTAAAATCCCCTATCCCCGCCACTACCTAAAAATACTGTTAAAAATAGCCCCCACTTACTTCCTAGTAGCCGAAGAAAAGGGCCAAATCCTAGGATATATCTCAGGCGTAACCAGGCTCGGAAAAACAGGCCACATAGTATCCATAGCCGTAGACCCCGCCCACAGAGGAAAAGGCATAGGGAAAAAATTAGTTAACGCTCTTCTGGAGAAATTTAAAGAAAATGGCATGAAAAAAGCCAGACTCGAAGTAAGAATATCCAACACCGCAGCGATAAACCTCTACAAAAAACTCGGATTCAACATAGAAAAACGCCTAAAAAACTACTACCCAGACGGAGAAGACTGCTACGTAATGACCAAAAAACTACGCTGACATAATTATCTATATCTCTTTAATTTAAAAAGAAAATGCCCCGGCCGGGATTTGAACCCGGGATCCTCGGCTTTCCTCTGTAGAGGCTCGAAAGGCCGAGATACTTAGCCTGAGACATTTGGCCTGGCTATACCACCGGGGCATGCCGTGATTAAACTAAGACCTTCAATTTATATATTTTTCTCGACCACTTCTTCCGTGATTATTCAACTCATCAAGATTTAATCTCCGTGCTTAAAAGTCCACTTAGAATGTTAGTCATAGTTAATCCTAACATTTCAACCCTGTATATTTTAACCAATCTCCACGTTATGAATAAAGAAAATAAAGAGCTCGCCTTGATTTCCTATTCCATTTCTATCAAGCTAAACTACCACAATAGCTAGAGACATTATGTATATACTGAGCTAATAATTCAATAGATTCAGTTAAGGAAGAAAGCACGTTCCATATAGGATTAAAACAATTAATAAAACAAAAGTTACTTGCCCCAAAGCCACCGTCTAAAAGTTTGTTCTCCAATTATATTCGTCCTAAAGTAAAGTATATAAGCATCAGGAGAAAATAGATTACAGCCCCGGTCGTATAGCCAGGTCTAGTATGGGATGTAGACTATTCTACATCCCCTAGAATGGGCGGCTGTCACCCGCCAGAACCCGGGTTCAAATCCCGGCCGGGGCGCTCCACTTCTATAAACGGGTAATGGGATTAGATTTGAGGTGTGTTTTGTTATAGGAGTTGAAGTTTTTGTGCTAGTTTTATTATGTAGTGCTCGCTCATGAGGCAGCCTGTGTATGGTCCGAAGGCTACATCTTTTTCTCTTTCCACGTATTCTTTGATTTCTCTTTCATGTTTTTCAGCGAGTTTTTTGCCTTTTTCGCTTCTAGTTATGAATAGTACTATGCCTTCGAGGTCGGCGTAGAATATTCTTTTTGCCTTTCTGCGGTCTTCTCCGAATCCTATTACATTTAGGATGTTGAGGTATTCTTTGAAGATTTTGTGATTGCCGTAGCCGTATATTTTATCGGCTATTTCGAAGAGTTCTCTGTAGCGGGATTTAAGCCATAGAACGCTGTAGACTCTATATTTTAGACTTTTTAAGCATTTAGCTAGGAGTTCTTCGTAGAGTTTTGATCGTTCGCCGGTAGATGGTAGGCGGTAGTCGATGCAGAGGCTTAGGCCGTCGATTTTGTGGCGGGGTAGTAGGAAATTGAATTGATAGATGCTCCAGTCTATTTCTTTAAAAGTTACGACGGCGGTTGTTTTTAGGGGTTTTATTGTTCTTTTCATGCTTGGAGTTGGTTTACGGATTCTATTTTATTTCTTTAAATTCTATTTCTTTTGTTCCTTCTGGGGTTGGGACTTCGGCTATTATTCCGGCGTCGGGTTCGTATCCTTTGCGTCTGAGAAAGTCTAGGTAGCGGTTTATGAAATCGACGACTCGGTTTTCGTCTAGGAGGTAGTAGGTGTGGGCGCGGGGTTCTCCTTTTACTGGTAGGAGTTTTTTCTCTGTTTCTTTTATACATTTTATTATCTCTTTTTCGTAGTTGTCTACGAATTTTACTCCTTTCTCGTCTTCGATGACGAATAGTATTGTATCGAATATTGTGGTGAAGAAGATTTTTCTAGTTTTTCCTTCACTTCTAAAACCTATATAGTCTCCCGGGCTTTGGTAGAAGATTTTGGGGTTGCCGAAGACGTATATCTTACTCGCAAGACTAGACAACTCCCTCAAATAAGA
>JALURF010000122.1 GCA_027017165.1 Thermofilaceae archaeon | reverse complement strand
GCATAGACTTCTAAAAATGAAAGGTATTTAAAACCTTTACCTTATAAATCGCGCCAAGGGGGATCTAGGACGGTTATATTTTATCACTGCGTCGCCGATGTTGACTTTTAAATCTCTAGCTACGACAGAACATTTGACGAGGAGTATGAAGAACACATTCTCGTATTTATCGAAGTTTTCGTAGTTACTCTGACCCTTTGATAATATCAAATCGTGAGTTAGAAACCACTTTTTTAAATCCGGATTATCTTCTTCGAGGTTTCGCCCTTTATACGATATTGTTTTAAGGCTTATATTGGGGAGCGAGTTTATTCCCACGTAAATGGCGTCTTCGATAGTTGCGTCGTTAATTATAGGCTCCTCTTTCACTACAAAAGTTATTTTTTCGAAGGGCTTACTTCTCACTTCTATCATGGTTTCCAATAGTAGTTTATCGAAGACTATCTCGCCGGCGTTATCGGCGAAGAATAAAAGTCGCCGCGCCGTGGGGACTTTATTTTTTAAATATGGATAATCGTTTATCGCTAATTCTCCCGCTAATACCTTTTTTATCATATTTTCTATTTCTGGTTTTTCGACTGATGCGAAGTCTATAACGTTTCCAGCTATAGCCAATTTAACGGCAGTTTCCAAAGGATCGCGGCTAGCGTCAACGAGTTCTTTAAGCCTAGAGTAAAGCCCTAAAACGTAGTCATTACTCTGTTTTTTAATCATCTTATATGGGTCGTTTACGCCTGTTATCCCGCTGACTATTCTATGAACCCTATAGGACATGTAGAAGGGAGTATTCCTCCAATCTATTTCTAAAAGCTCCTTCATTGCTCTTCTCAGAATTTTCTCCTGGATTTCTTCATCCTCTGTGACTTTTCTCAAGGCTCTTAAAGCCTGCCGTAGAACACACACTATACAGTCCAATTGAGCCTTCACGGAATCACACCTACTGTGAAACTTCTTTCACTTAAATTTATTTCCGGCGATAGGAAAATGTTTAAACGTGTTTATGGATTATTGGTTTGGTGGATTTGATGGGAAAATTTGAGTGGTATAACGTTTTCGTTAAGAAAGACTATAAACCGGACTTGGACAACGACATTATAGTGGTCTTCCGGATTACACCCGCCAAAGGCTTTACTATAGAAGAAGCCGCTGGTAGAGTAGCGTCGGAGAGCAGCGTGGGGACTTGGACTACCTTGTCGGTGCTTCCCGATAGAATATGGAAGCTCATGGGCAAGGCTTATGAGATAAAACACTTAGAGGATAACACCTACCTTGTTAAGGTAGCTTACCCCGTTGATCTATTCGAAGAGGGTAATATGCCGGCTTTCTTAGCCAGCGTCGCTGGTAACGTCTATGGAATGAAAGCGGTTAAAGGTTTGAGAGTTGAAGATATCTACATGCCCGAGAGCTTTATGAAATACTTTAAAGGACCAGTTAAGGGTATTAAGGGAGTTAGAGAGATCTACGGCGTTTACGACCGGCCTCTAGTCGGCACCGTGCCGAAGCCAAAAGTCGGCTTTACGACGGACGAGTTGAAGGAGGTAGTGTACGAGTACCTGGTAGGGGGCATGGATTATGCTAAAGACGATGAAAACTTGGCGAGCCAGCCCTTCTGCAGGTTCGAGAAAAGAGCTGAAGCCATTATGAAAGCTATTGATAAAGCGGAGAACGAGACGGGGGAGAGGAAGGTCTGGCTAGCCAACATAACTGCCCACGTGCGCAAAATGGACAAACGTCTAAAGCTGTTACACAATTACGGAAAGCCTTTCAAAATGGTCGACGTAGTCATAACGGGCTGGTCTGCTCTAAGCTATATCAGAGATTTAGCTGAAGAATACGGTTTAGGAATTCACGCTCACAGAGCTTTCCACGCGGCTTTCACCAGGAATCCTCTACACGGAATGTCGATGTATACTCTAGCCAAACTCTATAGACTTGTAGGCGTAGATCAGCTCCACGTAGGCACGCCCGGAGTCGGAAAGCTCGAGGCTAAAACAGTAGATGTTATAAACCACGCTAGAATACTAAGAGAACAACACTTCGTGCCCGACAAAGACGATATATTCCATTTAGAACAGAAATGGTACCACATAAAGCCAGCGTTTCCAACATCCTCAGGCGGACTCCACCCAGGCACAATACCAGATGTGATAAAAGCTATGGGAGTAGATACGGTGATTCAAGTGGGCGGTGGAGTATTAGGGCATCCTGACGGTCCGAGAGCTGGAGCCGCAGCTGTTAGACAAGCCATAGAAGCCTACTTGAAGGGGATACCGTTGCCTGAGTACGCAGAATCTCACAGAGAATTAAAAAGAGCTTTAGAAAAATGGGGATTCGTTAAACCAGCATAAATTAATTTCCGGCAATCCTACTGGCTATCTCTTTTAAAGCTTCAGCTCTACGCCTCCGATCATCAATCATACTAGCGATTTTTAAAGCCTCATCAAATAATCCCGCCTTTGCCATTCCGCCCGCTATACTCTTCAAAGCCTCAGTTCTATATTTTTCATCGGAAATACCACTAGCTACCTCAAGCGCTTTATCGAAAACTCCGGCTTTAGCCAGCTCGCCCGCTATATCTTTAAATGCCCAATCTCTCCACCAAGGATCTTCTATACTCCTAGCCGTTTCAAGCGCTTTTCTAAATAGCCCCGCTTTAGCCATTTCCCGAGCTACAGTTCTTTTAGCACCAGCTTTATACCCGGCGTCTTCTATCTTCTCTATAGAGTCTAGCGCTTTCTCGAAAACCTTCTCTACATCCAGTCCCGCCTTGGCCATCTGCCCCGCTATATCCTTAAACGCTACCGTTCTAAACCAGGCATCTTCTATCTTCTCCGCCGCTCTTAAAGCCTCATCAAATAATCCCGCTTTAGCCATTTCAGAAACTATATCTTTAACCGCCCATCCTCTCCACCAGCGGCTCTCTATAAGACTAGAGGCTTTCAAAGCCTTACTATAAAATCGCGCTTTAGCCATCTCATAAGCTATATCCTTTAGAACTCTTTTTCTAGAATAGGAATCCTCAATACTCATAGCGGTTTTAAGCGCTTCATCAAAGATTTCTTCAGCGCGACTTTTTGTTTTCATCAAAAATATCCTTTCAGAGAGTTTGATAACGGTTTCGCTTAAAATTTGGAAAACGCATAGCAAAGTTTAATATTTACGCATGCCGGGAACATCTCCATTCTCGCTGTCAAGGTTCCACGTAGACTTTGACTTTACTTAGAGGTTTTAAGAGAGAAGGAATATATAC
>JALURF010000121.1 GCA_027017165.1 Thermofilaceae archaeon | reverse complement strand
TCCTAAGTCTTCAATAAGAGATATAAGATAAAGCCAAACACAAAATAACTATGCTCTCCTTAAATACTCTACTCTGCCTGTCTCCCTATACCCCACGTTTTTGAAGAACGGAGCGTGTCTCTCGTCAACCTCTACGAATACCTCGCCAAACCCTAATTCCCAAGCTTTACAAGCAATATCTAAAGCTATTTGCTTCAGCAAATCCCCCGTAAGCTCTCGAGGCTTAACCCATAGATAAGCTAGGCACAGTTCGGGTTTAGTAATGTGGCTTTGGAAAACAGAAATTCCTACTCTTTTACCTTCTCGAATCTCGAAGAATACAGGTCTACTAATGTTGAATCCTTCAAACCTATTATAGTTTTGAGCTCTTAGAATATTTTGCCAGATATAAATTGAAGGATACCAGTGTCCAGAAATTAAAAGCATATCCCCCGGATGGTCTCCCGGAGGATTTTCCTCAAAAAGAAGCTCGGTCTCCCCTGTTTCACATTTTCTTCTCATCTTACAGAGATCAAACATTTTACTAAAACCAAGTTTAAGATATAGACGTTTAGCTCCCTCATTCTCTGGTATTACGTCGAAAACCGCGTATCCCCGCTCTTCAGCGTACTCCAGACAGTATTTAACGAGTTTTGTCCCTATGCCCTTCCGCCTATAATTCTTATGGACAACTAAAACCTCGAGGAAGCAATACCTTCCATAAGGCTCTGGCTCCTCGGAGAACACTACTTCAGCCTCGCCTACAACTTTATCTCCTAAAACAGCTACGAAAGCCCTGCCTCCGCACTCTTTTAGAATCTCAAAATGGAGTTTTATAGTCTCTGGATCCATCCAAGGCCCTCCGTGTAGCCATCTCTCGAAAGACGTTAATTCTTCGTAACTAACAATCTCCCCGCTTTTCCTACGCCACTTATCTACATCCGAGCAGTGAACCTCGACAATACCAGCGTAATCTCCTCTCTGAGCTTCCCTAACTTGAATCTCCATAAATAGAATTATAGCTCTAGGGGGTTTAAAGCTGATGGAATTAAGGTCATATACCTCTGTAAGAATCTATTATCGTACGAGGTGGTATTTTGAAACAATATCACATAGCATTAGAGAAGGGGGATATAGCCCCCTATGTTTTACTGCCCGGCGACCCGGGCCGTGTCCCCAAAATAGCCAGTTTCATGGATAACGCTAGATTCGTAGCTCAAAACAGGGAATACCTAACCTACACGGGGGAGTATAAAGGAGTCTCCGTCTCGGTGACCTCTACGGGTATAGGCTGTCCATCGGCGGCTATAGCGGTGGAGGAGTTGATAAGAGTAGGGGCTAAAGTGTTGATAAGGGTCGGTACGAGCGGACCTATGCAAGAATATACCAAGCCTGGGGATATAGGCATAGCGACGGGCGCGGTGAGGGATGAAGGGACGACTAGACAGTACATACCCATAGAATACCCAGCTCTAGCCGATTATAGAGTTGTCGCGGCGCTAGTTGAAGCCGCTGAAAAGCTCAGAGTCCGATACCACGTAGGGATATTCCATACAAAAGATTCTTTCTACTGTGAAGTAGAGCCCGACCGCCAGCCGGCTAGGGAGATCTGGAAGGATAGGTGGAAGGCATGGATTAGGGGGAACGTTATACTCTCCGAAATGGAAGCCGCCGCCATATTCATAGTTTCAAGCTTAAAGGGCGCTATGGCGGGCGCTGTATGTGCGATGATTAAAATTTCCGAAGACGAGGAGTTAATGAGGTTAAATGAAGAAGGTAAGAAAAACGCTATTCTCACGGCTTTAGAGGCTGTTAAAATACTGGCGGATAAGGGGATACCGTAGGCGATATTCATGAGAGGAGATTCCCGCAGCGGGCTTCTAGTATTTGTAGCCCATTGTATTCTAAATCAAAACGCCGTAGTTAAAGAGTTGGCTGTAGCTAAGGGGATTTTAAAAGAAGTGGTCGACGTTCTAGCCGGATTAGGGGTTGGGTTAATACAGCTTCCATGTCCCGAGACGGGCCACGCGGGCTTGAAAAGGTTCTGGCATACTAGAGAACAGTACGACAGTATAGGCTTTAGGAGGTATTGCTACTACTTGGCGGAGGAGGCTGTAAACACTGCTCTTGAATACGAGAATAACGGCTATAGAGTGCTCGCTGTCATAGGAATAAGGGGGAGTCCCTCCTGCGGCGTTACTCAAACGACGGCTGGATGGCTTGGCGGGGACCCGAGAAAAACCGGAGAATATAGAAAGGTTGAAGGCGCTGGGGTTTTCATGGAGATCCTCAAGGAAGTTTTTGAAAGCTATGGGTTAAAACCGGCTATGACGGATATAGACGTTACCCGTTTAGAGGAGAGCGCTGTAGAGTTGAAGCGATTTCTAGGGGATCTAATTTGCCGGAAGTAGCCTGCCTAGGCGACATAAACCTAGATATATTAATGTATATGGATAAACTACCCAAGCTGGGCAGCGAATCGCTAGCCTCTCATTTAGAGTTACGTCCCGGCGGGGCGGCCGCTAACGTAGCCGTAGCCTTATCGCGGCTCGGAGTACATGTTGGCTTTATCGGAGCCATAGGCGCGGATGTCATAGGGCGGATGGTTAAAGAAGATTTAGAAGTTGAAGGTGTCGATACGAGTCTCTTACAGGTCGTGAAGGGGGATTATACGGGTTTAGCTGTTATAGCCGTCACTGAGGGCGAGAGGACGATGCTCGGGTATCGTGGAGCCAATAGAAGACTCCAGCCAGAGTTTATAGACTCTAAATACCTCGAGAATACTCGACTATTATTCATATCCGGGTATTCCCTACTGGAGGAACCTCAGAAAAGCGCCGCGTTAAAAATCCTAGATATAGCCCGTGAATCGGGCTCTCTGGTAGCGGTCGATATCAGCGAGCCTCTCGCGGCTATGGGAGTTAAAAAAGTCGGCGAATTACTCGGGAGAATAGACTACGCGTTTATGAATGAAAGAGAGGCGATGTTACTAGCTGACGGAAACATGGAAGAGTTGACACTTAAATTGGCGGAGGTAGCGGTAGTTAAAAAAGGAGGCTCGGGATCTGAGCTTTTCTATTCTGGGCTATGTTTAAAAGCTCCGGCTTTTAAAATCGAAGTAGTCGATACCACGGGGGCTGGAGATGCCTTCGACGCGGGCTTTATCTACGGAGTTTTACGAGGCTTAAAAATGAATGAATGTCTGTTACTGGCAAACGCCGTAGCCGCGTGGAAATGCCGCGGAAAAGGGTCTCGGCATCTTCCAACCCTAGAAGAGCTGAGACGCTTTTTAAAGAAGAACG
>JALURF010000120.1 GCA_027017165.1 Thermofilaceae archaeon | reverse complement strand
AACTGGAGATAAAGTGCCAGTTAAACAGTTCTCGATGCAAAGACCACAGCGTATACACCTGGATAAGAATTCTTCTTCGACAAGAGCGCCGGGAGGTCTCACCAACCTTGGACGAGGCATAAACTTTATCGATGCGCCCAGCGCCCCCACTAGGGCGAGGGCAAACCCTATTTCTAGAAAGCGTCTCCGCGATATAGGATTCATCCTAACTCCCTATAAACTAGCTCTATTTTATCTTCTTCTAAAACCCCTAATCCCTTCTCTCTAGCCAGCTTTATATAAGGTATATTGAGCGCTTTTTCCTTAGCGTTTCCCGCCCCCTCAGCCTCAAAGAGCATCTTTGCGGAAATAAAATCCGCCGCTACCATATCGCCAGAAGCGATAACGGTATCAAGTTTAACCATTTTTCCTCCGCTCGGCCCGGAGACCGTCATGGCCTCGGTCGCATCAATAACCACCAGCTCGGGCCTTAGAATATAAGCTATATCCGCTATGCAGTAGTGGAGTCCGAGTCTATGAAATCTACCTTTTTCGTCGTCGGGGAAACACCCTATTAGATTCTTCATCCCGAGCGTGGCTATCGCGCTTGAATGTCTTTTCATCTTCGCCACGGAGATTAATACGTCCGAGTCGAATATCTCGCTGTAAACTTTGACTTCTCCGAGCTTATAAGCTTCTTCAACTTTTAAAGTCTTTACAATACCCTCTTTTTTGAGATCAATTAATTCGACATTTTTTAAATGTTTAAAATACCCGGTTTTCTCGAAAGCGGATGTAGTATCCGTGCCTCTCACGGAGCTCTCCGCGACTATAACCTCACCTGCCCCGGCCTCGTAAGCCAAAGCTACAAGCTCCGCTACTATCAAAGGCGATACCACGGCATGGGGGTTGAGGAAGCCGACGTTAGGCTTTATTACAACTTTATCTCCCGGCTTTATCAGCTTATCGAGACCTCCCAAAGCCTCAACCGCATTTCTAACTAAAATCCTCGGATCTTCAACTCCTTTAGCTATAGCTACCAGAGATTTGCCTTTTCTAACATATACATTCCCCCTACTTTTCCTAACCCCCTTTATCTCTTCTTCAACTCTAGGCTTCAACAAGTCAAACAGGTAGGTTAACCCGAAAGCCGTCGCTACTACAACTGCTAAAAGAGTTATGAATTTCCTACGGCTAAACTTCAAATTTACACCTAGCAGAATTAGAGAATTTAAAGTATTAAAACATAACCCAACTTATTTCTAATGTGATAAATCTTAGAGAATACATCTGGGATTTAATTTCACTAGCCTTCCTACTCTTTCTATTATCACTCCTAGAGCTCGAAATACTGGGCTATGGCCCGCTTAAAATACGGGACCAGCATACTCCTCTACTAGCGCTAGCGATAAGTATCACGCTTCACGAAGTTTCCCATTTAATACTCCTAGTTTTAGCTAGATATAAATTCAGGATAGGCATAGCGAGGCTGGGCTTCTTGCCCGTGATTTACATTGATATAAAAGGGCCTATACCGAGGAATACTTACGTGTTAGTCGCCCTATCTCCCATCGTATTTCTTCAGCCTATCTTATTGCTGTTGGCTGGTCAGAAGTTTCTCGGAGAAGTTTTCAAACTAGCTTCTGTCATGAATCAGGCCAGCTGGGCCGGAGATTTTATCTTCATACTAGCAGCTCTTAGACTTCCGCCCGGGAGCTCGATTAGAGATACCGGAAGCATCCTGTACATTGACCTGCCTAGACCCTACGGGAGAACTGTTAGTTTATTGATAAGGGCGGCGGCTCTACTATTGCTCATTTTAATGTTGCTGAACTTAAAAATTGAAATCCATTAATATTTTGTTAAAACCGAAAGATTTAACTGGGAGATTTTACTATTTAGCTTATCAAATCAGAGTATGGTATCGTGTACAATTGGAAAAAAGCCTATCTACACTGCAATGGTTGCATTGAGGCAAGAATAGAGACGGCTCAACTCAAGAAATTCTTAGAGCTCAACGGCATCTCTATAGTTAAAAATCCTTCAGAAGCAGACGTCGTACTCGTCTACGCCTGCGGGCTTACTCAGGAAGACGCCCAATTGTCGGCTGAAATAATAAAAGATATAAAATCTAAATCTAGGAAAGACGCGGATTTCATAGTTTGGGGATGCCTGCCTCATATAGATCCTCTCACTCTCCGCAAAGTGCATAAAGGGATGAGCTTCGGCAGGAGTAATGTGCATATCCTCGAGAAATTTATAGACGCTAGAGTGAGGTATGAAGACGTTACCGTAAACCACCTCTTCCCCGTGGATCCGAGACGCGGGGGGGAGAGAAAGGTCAGAGATTTAACTTCTTTCCTAGAGTGGCTAAACTATAGGTTAAGGTCGAAATTCGCCCCTATAGCTGATGAGAAGATATATTACATCATGACGTCGAGAGGTTGTCTCGGCAACTGTACTTTCTGCAGCGATAAACGATCCTGTGGGATGATTAGGAGTAAGCCTAAAGAACGTATAGTTGAGGAATTCGAGGAGGGATTGGAGAAAGGGTATAAAGTCTTTAACTTAGTGGCTACCGATCTTGGGGCTTATGGCAGAGATAGAGGCTATAGGCTAGATGACTTATTGAGAGAGATAACGGCTATTGAAGGAGATTATAAGCTAATTCTCGGCAACGTAAACCCATATCATTTAAAAGAAATGTTCGATGGGTTAAAATATGTCTTTAAAACCGGAAAAGCAGGTCTTCTCGGTTCTTCCGCTCAGACCGGTAGCAATAGACTATTAAAGCTTATGGGCCGAAGGTACACAGTTGAAGAGTTCAAGGAGTGTATTGCAGCGGTGAAGTCTCTATCTCCTAAAACTCTCCTCTGGACGCAGATAATGACCGGCTTTCCCGCTGAGACAGAGGAAGATTTTGAAGAAACATTAAAGCTTTTAGACGAGGTGAAGTTCGATTTTGTGCAAGTGTTTAAGTTCTCGGAGAGGCCTACTGTTCCGGCGTCTAGGCTTGGAGGAAGCTTACCGCGCGATGTGGTGGAGAAGAGGTATCGGCGTTTATTAATTAAGGCTATCCAAAACGAGATTTTGAGGAAGATAGAGAGGATGAGACAGTAGATTTTTTAATTTTAAAGCTTTAGAATAATCAATGGTTGATGTAAACCTGCTCGAAAAGAAGATAGATGATTTCCTAGCCGAGCTAGAGCTCGAGTATTACCTAGTTTTCTCGGGATTAAAGAATAGGCTTGAAACCGCAGAAGTCTACGAAAAGTATAGCGATTTAAACAGGAAAGAGTTAATCGAAGAAGTTCATGATTTATTCGATTCTACTTATGAAGAAAAAATTAAGAGGATTTATAGCTTCTTAATTACCAGCTATATCTACAAATCAATTGCCAAAATTAACGATGAGCTTTCTTCAAGAGAAGTTGAGGAGAGAATCCAGATCAATTCGGAGAGATTTTCTCTTAGAATAGCCCTAGCTTATGTCAGGCGGGAACCCAGGAGGGAAAATAGGTCTAAAGTTTACGGAGAAATCTGTGATGTAATAGAAGAGTTCCTAAACCCGTTGCTCTCCAGTAGGATTTACAAAATCTATAAACTAGTCGAAGAACTAGGGTTTAAAGATTACATCCAGTTTTGCGAGTTTATAAACCAGGTTGACCTCGGGAAATTGAGGCAGGCGGCTGAACGCTTCTTATCTTCAACAGAGCGGATTTATAAAGAATACATGGAGGCTCTAATAGAGGAAAATTTGGGAATAAGTCTGAGCGAGGCCGAGAGACACGACATAATATATCTCTTCTCTAACCCTCCAAGAGGAGTGGAGCCTAAAGTTGAGATGATAGCTTTCCTACTTAAAATGCTTAGAGGATTAGGCGTAGAGTTGGATAAGATGAAAAACGTACTGCTGGATGTTGAGGATAGACCTAATAAATCTCCTAGAGCTTTTGTAGCTGCTGTAAAAATTCCAGAGGATGTTAGGCTAGTAGTCCTGCCGACGGGCGGTATCAGAGATTACCAAGCCTTATTCCATGAAGCTGGACACGCGCTCCACTTTGCTTTTACAGACCCCGCGCTGCCTACGGCTTTTAAAAGATTAGGTCCTAGCTCTATAACTGAAGCCTATGCTTTTCTAATAGAGTATATATTGCTTCAAAAAGGTATCGCCGAGGAGTTGGTGGGATACGAGAATACGAAAAAATATCTACTACACTCTTATGCATCTTATATCCACTTTTTGAGGAGATATAGCGCTAAGCTGATCTACGAGCTTGAGCTACACAAAGTGAAGAATTTAGAAAAAGCAAAGACCCTATATGAACAGGTAATGTCGAAATATCTCCTCTACAAGTATAATCCATCTATTTACCTCTACGATATAGATTTGGGCTTCTATACAGGCGAATATTTAAGAGCTTGGTTTTTCGAAGCAATGCTCAGGAAATATCTAGAAGAATCGTATGGAGATTGGGTGAATTCGAGAAAAGCCGGCGATTTCGTTAAGTCCCTGTGGCGTATAGGCTTCAGCAAGACTCTCGAAGAACTAGCTGGGAAGATAGGTTATAGAGAAATTTCAGAGAAAAACGCCGTAGAGATTATTTTAAAATCTCTGTTTTAACATGCCATAGCCAGCGCATATATAGGAGCATATAGCTAAAAGTTCTGCTGGCAAGGCTTTAACATACGGTACGCCAGCTATAATCGAGACTTCCAGTATTATATTCCTTATAGTATATAATATACCAGCTATCAATAAAAGCTTCCATGATTCTCCTATTCTTCCTCCTTTAAGCCGATCTGCAATATAGTACAGTATAAATAAGACGATTATAGAAAACGATAGGAATACTAGATATCGTAAGGTTAGATATTCCATCTTCCCGATATAAAAGACTATACCTGTTATTATAAGTGAAGCGACTATTCCTTTCGTTATTGCCTTGTAAAATCCTCTACCAGACTCTATGGGTTTTACCCAAAAATCATACATATACCTTAATCCGAGCAGTAGTGATATCCCAAGCGTTACGTTGACTGGGGCTAGGAACATCGAGATCACGTAGACCGGGGTAGAGTATAGGAATCCTATGAAATAAGAAACTTCTATAATGAAAAGAGATAGAGAAGCTGCTAGTAAGGCCTTGTATATTTTACCTATAATGCCCGAGTAGAAGCGCCAAGTCACTAGAGTTGAGAAGGCGAAAAAACCCGATGAAAGTATAAGGAGTACCGACGCTACCATTTCGCTACGAGGCATTGCTAAACCGAGTATGAATAGAGTTGCAAAAGATATCAGGGCGGCGTAAAAGGCTAAATCTTCTACCTTTTCTCTCTCTTTCAAGAGCATCCCCATTTAGTTTACAATGGATATTCTGCCTAAAATCGATAATGCTCATAAAACTCCAGAATAAAGTAAATAACATTAAAACATCTATGCGTTAGCAGGTGATATCCCTCGACTAAGGTTTTAATTAAATTAATAATCATAATCGACAATTGATAAATAAGAGGGAGAGATATTAGCCTCGCCGGGCGAGGTGTCATTATTGAAAAGGGAAACTAGAATAGCCATCTGTCTCTTCGCCTTACTATTAATGGCCATACTTTACCACGTAGCGCCTGAAGACAATAAGCCGGGCGAGTATAAAATAAAAGTCTATGCCGAAGTTGATTCCGAAATCTTAACTATTTCTAGCGTTTTCAGGCTAGGCAAGCTAGACTACTCGCAGATATCAGTGAGAGAAGAAGTCAAAGATTATACTGTAATACTGGAGCATCAAAGGGGGATACCTCATTCCCCCGGGAATAGGCTGGCCATATACCTTAAAATTCTCAAAAATGGAGAAACCGTTAGACTAAGTCTAGAAAACATTAAAGCTGAAATCGAGGATCCCACGGGGAGAATTTTCAGAATACCTTTCTCTAAAAAATCCGGAGATTACGTAGTTGCGGAATTCGTACCGCTCATAAAGATGAGAGAAGCCACGGCATTGCTAGGACTCGTAGCCGTCCTATGGTTTACCGAAGCCATACCCCTCAGCGTCACGGCGCTAGTAATAGCGGTTTTCGAAGTCTTGCTAGGCCTTTTATCGGCTAGAGAGGCTTTAACACCGTTCTTCTCCCCAGTCGTGGTCCTAATAATGGGGGGATTGCTAATAGCAAGAGCTTTAAACAAACATGGAGCCGATAGATACCTAGCTAGGCTAATGTTCCGCTCAGGAGCAGCATCCAGGAATACTTTCCTACTTCTGGTCCTCTTGGCGACGGCTTTTCTCTCTTTCTGGCTTCCCAACACCGTCACCGCGGTTATAATGTTGCCGATAGTCCTAGGGGTCCTAGACGGTTTGAAAAAGAAAAACACGAACTTTGAAAAAGCGGTACTACTAGCTATAGCCTATGCCGCCAATACGGGAGGTATAGGCACGATGGTGGGCACCACGACGCCGCCCATAGCCGTAGAATTGCTCAACACCATTTTAGGCTTGAAGATAACCTTCACCGATTGGCTCCTCTACGGCTTGCCAGCGGTCTTCGTTATACTTCCGCTTTGCTGGCTACTTCTAAAGCTCTTCTACCGCTTCCCGAACGAGCCGATAAACCTAGACATCAGAGCGGACTCCATGTTGAGCAAAGACCAGAAACTAGCCATGCTGGGGCTAGCCTTTACTGCGTTTTTATGGCTCACCGAGAAGATTCATGGAATACCGAATTCCATCGTAGCATTGATAGGTGCGATTCTCCTATTCCTCACGGGGACTCTCGAGGTTAAAGATTTTAAAGAAATAGACTGGAGCGTTATAATACTCCTAGGCGGCGGGCTATCTCTAGGGGAAGCTTTGGTAAAGACCGGTTTAGCCCATTTCATAGCTTTTAAAATGGGAGAGCTACCGCCCTTACACCCCCTACTGCTGTTGTTGATAACTAACGAGGTATCAATATTCGTAACTACGTTTCTGAGCAACACCGCCGCGGCGGCCATACTCTCCCCAATCTACATCCCCCTAGCCATTGCTCTGAAGATGGACCCGAGGCTCGTAGTGATACAAGCCGCTATAACCTCGTCGACCGACTTTATACTACCTGTAGGAACGCCGCCGAATGCAGTAGTATACGGTACCGGCAGGATAAGCCTAAAAGAGATGATTAAAACCGGGTTAACGGCGAGTATGATTTCTACGGTGCTATTGACAACTGTAGTAACTTCGATATGGGCGGCCATGGGTATAATAGCGCTCTAGGAACTGCTAAATACTCTAATTTCTATTTACTCATATGGGAGAAATCATAGAAGAGTGGAGTTTAAGAAACAAAGTGCACGTTTTCGAGAATAGATTTGACGCTGGCCGGAAATTAGCCGATTTCCTCCTAGATAACGATATAGAGTTCGACCTAGTATTAGCTATACCGAATGGAGGAGTAGCCGTAGGCCTTGAAATTGCTAAAAAATTGGAGAAAGAGCTTAAAGTAGCTATAGTTAGGAAAGCCACCTATCCCTGGACTACGGAGGCGGGTTTTGGAGCAGTATCTTGGACGGGAGAAGTCGAGCTCGAGACTGAAGCCGTTAAAATGCTTTCAAAAGAAGAAGTTGAAGCTTCCGTCGCCAGGGCGAAGAAGAGCGTAGAGGAGAGGTTAAAGCTTTTCAAAGACTTCCTGCCGGGAGATCTAAAGAATCTTAGAGTAGTTATAGTAGATGACGGACTTGCAACCGGGTATACTATGCTCGTAGCGGTGAAAAGTGTTAGAAAACTAGGCGCTAGAGAGGTCGTAGTGGCTGTCCCCACTTCCTCGGAGGGAGCGGCGCGCATGGTTGCTGAGTCGGCAGATTTACTCCTGGTTCTAAACCTTAGGTCGAGCTTTTTCTACGCAGTAGCCGATGCTTATAAACGCTGGAGAGATCTTTTAGAACTAGAAGTCCTCAACTTGTTGCTATCTCTCAAGAGAGGAGTGTAACCTTACTCTAATATAGGTAGAGGCTAATATTAAATCGAGGTGTCCCCGGTGAAGGACTTAAAGTATTTTAAAATAATGGGGGAGAAGGTCCCCTGCCTCGGCATGGGCACTTGGCGTATAGGAGGAGGTTTTCTATCCCCGGACTATAGCATGGATAAAGAATGGATAGCAGTTCTGCGCAGAGGGCTAGAGCTCGGGATGACGTTAATCGACACCGCTGAAGTTTATGGAGGAGGACACGCCGAAGAATTGGTGGGAGAAGCTATTAAAGGTTTCCCGCGCGATGAAATATTTATCGTCAGCAAGGTCTGGCCCGACAACGCCACGAGAGAAGGAGTTTTAAAAGCGGCCAAAGCCAGCGTGAAAAGGCTCGGAACATACATAGACTTGTACTTACTCCACTGGCCCTCCGAGAGAATACCTATCTGCGAGACTATGAAAGCTATGGAGGAGCTCGTTGATAAAGGCTTAGTTAGGCATATAGGGCTTAGCAATTTTGAAGTAGGGGGAATTGAAGAAGCCAGGAGTTGTCTGAGCAAAGTGGATATAGCGGCTGTCCAGAATAGGCATAGCCTCATGTATAGGAGGTATGAGAGAGACGTTATACCCTACTGTGAGAGGGAAGGAATGATGTTTATGTCTTATACCCCTCTTGAGAAAGGGCTTTTAGCTAGAGACCACTTCTTAGCTGAAATAGGGAGGAAATACGGGAAAACAGCGGCTCAAGTAGCGTTAAACTGGCTCATATGCATCGAGCCTGTAGTCGCTATACCTAAAGCCGCTAAAATACATCACTTAGAGGAAAACGCTGGAGCTATGGGATGGAGATTAAGCGGAGAGGATTGGGAGCTTATAAGCCGCAAATTTCGCCAATACCTTTACTAATAGATTAAGAAATCTCTTCAGATTAATACTACGCTTATAGAGCACAGTTAAACTCTTGAAGATTAGATTTTAAGCTCTGATATCCGTATAATACTCACTTCTTCAATATCGTCGAAGTATTTTTCGTTATCCAGTATTACCGCGGGGGCATTTAGACGTAGGGATAACGCCGCTGTTGAAAGATCTCCCCAAGGCTTATTCCTATACTTGGTTTTAAGTTCTCCAAGTTTTAAAACTGTTTCCTCGTCGTTTAAAACGTTTAAAGTCGCGTAAGCCGATTTAACAATATCCGCTGGCTTAACTTTTTCTGCTAAAATTTCGGGTTTCTCGTCGACAAGTCTGTTTAAAACAGCATATGCCTCAGCTAGATTGTTGGGATGTATATAGATCTCAATTATACCTTCCTCATGTTTTAACACTGCCAGCTTTGCGTTATCAGAGCCTCTTTCTCTAGTGAATAAAAGTAGGAATGCCCCAGTACCGAAAACATAGCGTTTCGCAGCTTTACTCAAGTTCTCCTAACCTCTCCTTCTCAACTTTAACTTCTTTCTCTCTTTCCTCAAAGAGAATCTTGGTCGCTTCAACTCCCTCTAGTATATCGAATAACTCGCTCAACCTAGGAGTTCTCTCTATTAAGAGCTTAGTTTTATCTATAGGTTTTATTACGACTTTTACCCCCTTTTTAAAACCATACTTTTCTCTAATTTCCTTAGGTATTACTATTTGGCCTTTACTTGAAATCTTAGTCTCGTATTCAACCATATTTTAAAATTCTCCTTGGCGAATATATATCTTACGTCTTACGTAAGACGTAAAACTTCTTAGAAAGACACGTTTATCTAATTCGGCTCATTGATTCTCTTATGGAAATCGGAATTGGTCTTCTTGGTACCCGGTTTATGGGTAAAGCGCATAGCCACGCTTACCGGAGTATGACGACCTTTATGGGGTTAGAGGTAAAGCCTGAGCTTGTAGCTATTTACGGCCGCGACCTCGAGTATACGAGATTTGTTAAAGAGGCTTACGGCTACCAGAAGTATTACCTAGACTGGCGGGAACTCGTAAAAGATCCCGAAGTTGAAGTTGTAGATAATTCTCTCCCAAATTTTCTACATAAAGACCCCTGTATTGAGGCTTTAGAGTTGGGTAAGAGCGTTATATGCGAGAAGCCCTTAGCGCGAAATCTAGATGAAGCTTTGGAAATGCTAAAAGTAGCGGTTAAAGCCGGAGTCACTCACGGGATAATTTTTAATA
>JALURF010000119.1:9351-10135 GCA_027017165.1 Thermofilaceae archaeon | reverse complement strand
ATTCTATAAAATTTAATTTATACATGGCTCTCGGTTGATAGCATGTCCTCTCTGAGGTACATGTTATCGATCCTTGAATACTCCCTAGTAGTGTTCGTGTTAATACTCATATTCGCGATAATTGTATTATTCATAGGAAATACTAACTATGATGTTCTAGAGTTAAGACCGTGAAGATTTTATAACTCATAATCAGTTATAATATTCGATGAAGATAAAATTAGAGAGAATTCTAATCGAGTTCGGGGGAGCTATAACCGCCTTTTTCGCCATTATAGAATTAGTGAAATATTCTTTGGGGATTTTCCTAGTAAAATGCTTAGCAGATATAATGCTTCCACTATTAGAGAATTACAAGGTATTATACGAGTTAGCTGGACTGGCATATATTCTAACTTTAATACTATTGGTTATCTTAGCAGTTATCAGCCTTATAGTGGGAGTATACGGTTTTAAACTATATTCAGCAGGAGCTAAATTATCTAGAGAAATAGCGGAGAAGTGGCTCGTAAAGATAATGCTTGTTGCTGTTATCTCTCTGTTTTTCGGGACTTTCATAGTGACAGCCGCTTCGGGCATAGCGTTATTAGGCGTTTTAATAGCTCTCGCTAAGAAAGAAGATTAAGCTTTACCTCGTATTCTCTCTTTTATCATAGAGGCTAGAGTCGTTTTCCTGGCAAGCAGTAATGCTACGCCCGCTATAACGGCTAAGACTACGGCGTATAGGAGGAACGGTATTCTCTTCTCGTAAATATTTATATAGAGTTTAGAACTTTCGCTAAGT
>JALURF010000119.1:0-9341 GCA_027017165.1 Thermofilaceae archaeon | reverse complement strand
ATTCCACGAAATTCTAGCGTCGACTGGCAATATCCCGATAGGAGTTGACTCGTCTACATCTACTTCGAAGACTATTAATCTCTCCTCTTCTGGCAACATTTCCCCTATTCTAGCGCTCGTAGTCCCCGTTATGAAGGGCGAGTATAGATCTACTCGTACATCTTCGACGGTGTAATTTGACAAGTTCTTCACGCTTAGGATTATCCTATAACCCCTCTCGCCCGGGTAAGTGTAGAGATTTGTTACGTTAACTGCTTCCAGTACTGCTTTTTCAAAAACTGTAAGCCTGAAAACTATTTTTTGACTATCTGCTTCTATTAAAACTTCGTGATTTCCAGGAGGAGCTGTCTCACTTATATCGACTAGGAAAATTATAGAAGCCGTTTCTCCAACTGGTAGGTAGGGCAGAAAAGCTATAGACGTTGTAAGCGTAGATGGTTTTATGTATTTCCCACCTATCAGTGTTAGATTCACGTTTTTAGCCATGTAATCTCCCGTATTGGATAAGATTACGACTAGTTTCACCATTTTATCGCCGGGGAAGAGCGCCGTGGGACTAGTTTTAACCTGTAGCACCGAGAGCTCCCACACTCCCTCTACTTTAAAGCCTACCCCTAAAATTCTACTATAGTAGTTCTCATACTCGTCTTGATAGCTTAGGGAAGCCAAGAGCTGAATAGCCCCGTAAACTCTAGGCTGTACGAAAACTTCGTACTCCAGTACTACGGTCTGGTTCGGCTCTATTTCTTCAAGAGTATAAGTGGATACTCCTACTAGCGAGGCTATCTCAGGACTAGGAGACGCAAACGACACAGAGACATTACGGGCCGATCCTAACCCGCTATTCAAAACCTCGAAATAAACCTTATTCACTTTGTTGGGGAATAGGGTGAGGTTAAGCGGTTTAAGCTCTAGCAAGGGCTTGCCCGGCTCCTCTACTTTAAAAGCTAAGTTTAACACGTCGTTATATTCCTCGCCGTACTCATCGTAGTATTTTAATCTCAGGTTTACTATAGAGCTTTCTCTGAAAGCTGGAGAAGCAAAAACCTTGAGCTGTACTCGTCTAGTTTCGCCTGGCTTTAGTTCTCCTATTAGGAAGCGGCTGTTGGAGAGCACCATAAAGCCCTGTCCTGAAATCACGTCTAGGACTACATCTACGGCTTTTCCATCGCCTATATTAGATATAGTTAATGATAGGTTTTTCTCCTTGCCTAAGGGCAGGATGTTTTCCTCCGTGGAAACTGTGAGGATCGGGATCGGGGCTTTTAAAATCTCAAAACCTAGGCTTAGCGTAACCACGTGGGAATCGTCGCTCTCATCAAGATAGGTTAGAGTTAAAAGCAGATTAGCGGTTCCGCTTAAACCTCTATCGGCTCTAACCACGATACTGAAGGACCTAGATCCTCCGGGAGGTATATCTCCTAGATTTTGAGAAGAGCCTTGGAGAACAGCTACCCCAGGCGAAGCAGGGGAGACTGTGGCGTAGACCTGCCTTGCAGTACTCCCTCCCTCGTTAACTATAGATATGTACATAGCTGCGGCTTTACCCGAGACTACTTTGTTAGGTCTTAAACTGGCTTCTAACTTCGGCATCGAATATCCTAAAACTTTAAATCCTATAGTCTCCGCGACGGTTCCAGGAGTTCTTGAGAAATCCGAATAAGATATAGTGACAGTTATAGCTACGGAATCCCCAGCGTTGCTATCCACTATCAATTTAAGATTCAGCTCTAACACCGCTCCGACTTCCACTATTCCCTTTCTCTCTAAATTTCCGCCAATTACGGTGATGAAGGGCGAGGCTGGCGTAACCCTGATTTCGATGTTTCTGGCAGGGGTTTCTTCGACTTTTATCGATAATTTCACCTCTTCGGTTTTACCTCTAGTTAAAGTGTTTTTATTAGGGCTTATTGAAAACATAGGAGAACCTAGAAAGCCCACTTGCAGTCTAAGATTCTCGCTTGTTAAAATGCCGTTTTTGAAGTATTTCAGGTTTAATACAGCCTCATAGTAGGATGCCTTAGCTCCTTCCGGTATGGTGAAATTGAAGGAAAATTCTATTCTAAGCCCTTGAGTTACTGAGCCGTTGTAGGAATCGCTAGCCTCTAGATCGACTCCAGCAACATCCAATAGCGTTAGAACCGCCGTTACGTTCTCCACTCCTTCAGAGCTCGTATACTCTACCTTTACTACCAGTATGTTGGGCGCTCCAGCTACTGGCGGGGCGCTCCAATAAGCGTCTACTATTTCGAAATCTCCAGGTTTAGCCTGGGTTAGAGGGATGCACGTCGCCAGCATTATTATGACTAGGAAATATGTTAACTTCTTCATGCTACTCCACCCTCAACTTTAACAGTTTTATAGATAGTAAGAGGAAGAATATCGTCTGAAAAGCTAATACCTCGACCTCGTATATCGTCTCGTATAAAGTCCATCCTCTAAGCTGTATATTGCGGAAAGTTCTAAGGAAGTAGTATAGGGGGAGGAGTTTGCTGATAAGTCTAACCTCGCCCGAGAGGAGCTCGACTGGGGTTAGGAAGCCTGTGAAGAGCATTGAGGGTATGAACAGGAATATAGCGGTTTGATATGCTTGAAGCTGATTTTTCGAAACCACGGAGATGAGCAAGCCGAGGCTGAGAGAACAGAGCAACATTATAGAACTGACTATGAGCAAGTCTAGAAAGCTTCCTTTAACTCTGACGTTGAAAAGCTCTACAGAAACCCAGAGAGTAACCACCATGTCTGATATAGTTATCAGGGCGTAGGCGAGGAGCTTACTCATTATAATATCGCTACTGTTTATAGGGGTTACTATGAGTTGCTCGAAAGTCCTCCTCTCCCTCTCCCTGCTTATAGAAACAGCTATCAAGCTCATAGGCACTAGATGGAGCAGTATCCCCATCACCACAGGGACGAAATTCTCCACTCTAGTAACTTGGGGGCCATAGACTGTCCTCTTATTAACGGTAATGCTAAAAGTGTTATACTTCTCGGAGACTTTTCTCTGAAACTCCTGAACGGCGGCGTTTAAAGCCTCCCAGATAAGCTCTGAGATATGGGCGTAGCTGGAATCTATAATCAACTCAACTCTTGTCTTCCTCCCTAGGAGGACATCTTCGCTGAAGCCCTCTGGGATGATTAACGTCGCATATACCTTCCCCTTTTTAACGAGCATTTCCCCCTTCTCCGGGGTTGAGGCGAAGTAATCTACTCTAAAGTCTCCGACATTCCTCAAGAAATCTATCAGCTGCCAAGATATCTTGCCTCCATCGAGGTCCACGACGGCTATTGGCACTTCTCCCCCGCCACCGCCGTAGCCCGCCACGAACAACGCCATCACTATTATCGGCATCAACAATACCATTAGCATCGTTTTGGGATCTCTCAATAACTGTCTCACATCTTTAACAACTAATGCTAGAAAAGCGCTCATCCTAATCACCTACCGTCAATTTTATAAAAGCATCTTCGAGGCTTACGAAAACCTGATTAGCCCTAAGCACTTTAACCCCCTTCTCCTCCAAGTTCTTAACTATAGGCACGAGTCTATCCGAGGCATCGTCGACCAACACTTTAACTCTTAAAACTCCATCTTTCACATCTTTATTAAGAATAGTTTTAACTCCATCGAAAGACTTCAAGTAAAGCAACGCCCGACGCTCAGTATAGAGCTCGACTATATCTCCTCCATAAGCCAATCTTTTTATCCCCTGGGGAGTCCCGTGGGCCACTATTTTCCCCCTGTTCATTAAAGCTAGCCTATCGCAGTTCTCTGCCTCATCCATGTAGTGTGTCGTGACGAGGATAGTCACTCCTTCTTGGCGGAGTTTTCTAAAATACTCCCAGAAATACCTTCGAATGGGAGGATCTACGCCAGCGGTAGGCTCGTCTACGATTAAAAGCCTCGGTTTATGGACGAGAGCAACAGCCAGCGCTAGTCTCTGTTTAGTCCCGCCGCTCAATTTTCCAGCTAATCTATAGCGGTACTCCCTCAGCTGAAACTCGTCCAGAAGCTCTCCTACCCTCTCATCTAAATCTCTTCCTTTTAAACCGTACAGAGAAGCGAAGAGCCTCAAATTCTCCTCTGTCGTTAAATCCTCGTAGAGGCTAAAACGCTGCGGCATATAGCCCGTGATTTTTAAAACTTCCTTCCTATTTTTAGCAACGTCCACTCCGAAAACTTTAACAGTGCCCGCAGAAGGCTTGAGCAAACCCAGTATCATCCTTATAGTAGTCGTCTTACCCGCTCCATTAGGACCCAAAAGACCGAAAATCTCTCCTTTTCTAACTTTGAGGTCGATACTGTCCACTGCCTTAAAAGATCCGAAGTATTTCGTTAGCTTCGTTGCTTCGACGGCGTATATCATCTTCACTTCTTATAGTTAAAAAGATAATATATAAATTTATCTTCCAAAAAATTCAGAATTAAGCTTTCACAAATATAATATTAGATAAATAAGAGACCATAATCAGCTTACTCGTAGTAGAAGAGATAATTTAAACTAGAAGCCATAATTACGATAGCTGATCATAAAATATGATTCTGAAATACTAATTCTTCTGAAATTTATATAATTCAGAAAATATATATCAATCGATAATCTCATTATTTTGGTGATTAAATGATTACGGAAGTTCGAGTCGGTAAGAGGAGGACAATTGTCATTCCTAAAGCCGTAGCCGAAGCCTTAAATATTGAAGAGGGTTCGAAGTTGAGATTAGAAGTAAAAGGCGATAGTATAATTCTCAAAGTTATTCCAGACGCTATATGGCTTTCAGTGCACGGCGAGAAGTTCGCTAAAATCACTTTAAAAGAGCTGGAGGGCGAGAGTATTGAAAAGCAGAGAGAGTACATTGAGAATACTTATTGATACGACGTTCTTACTGCCGGCTCTAGGCGTAGGGGTGGAAGAAGAAGCTGAAGATGTTATACCTCTTTTCAGACGGGTTAAAGTATACTATCTTGAAGTCGGGCTTTTAGAGGCTATTTGGAAGATTTTAAAAATAGCGGATTCCGGAACGCTTAAACGAGTTAAAATAGGTATTGAAGCTATAAGAAAAACATATAATTTGATTACTCCGCCAGCAGAGGCGTATATCGAGGCTATCAAGATATACGAGATGGGGCATAGAGACTATATAGACGCGCTGTACTATAGTACGGCTAAAAATGTGGGTCTGAAGTTATTAACGGTCGACCGAGAATTTATAGATTTTCTCGTAGATAAAGAGTATAACATAGAGAACATTATTACTCCTAGAGAGTTAAAACAGATGCTGAGCTAGTCCTATCTTTGACTCGTTATTTAACGTCTATTAAGGTAGAATAGCCGTAGTCGTATATTAAGGGTTTAAGCTCAAACCTAGACCACACTTTTAGTATGTCAATTATGATCTCAGAGATTGGTTTATCGTGTTTTAAGAGATGAGCCGGGCATTTCTCTCTACAGTCTGTAGCTCCGAACTTTCTTACAGGAGCATATGCACCATGTTTTAAAAGTTCATGAACTATCCTACATTCATACCTTTTATTCGTAACCGCACAGATCACGCCTACTATCTCGGCCGAGCTGTGGGATAGGAGATAGTCAATGTGCCATTTAAGCTTTTTAGACCTATTTAAATGTCGTGAAATTCTAGCCTTTAAACCTCCGGGACCTAAAGCCGAGCCCACGTACACGTAGTAGCCAGAGGCTAGCTTAACCGGGCCTAGCGATCCAGCTGTAACTTCTGTGTCGTGTTTAGCCTTTATAATCAGGGCGTATACTCCCTTCTCCTCAGGCGGACTCATGATACTCTACCTCGATACGAAAGGATTATCTTTGATAAAGAATCTCCACAGCTTATCTAATCCAGCTTTAATCCCGATTCTAGCTGAAACTCCTATCTCGAAATCCTCTTTTTTGTCGGGATACGTAACGTAAAGCAGTTCGCCTCTAGTCATGTCCCATCCATTTAAACTTCCATCGATTTTAAAGGCTTTGGTAAGTTTACCCGGGCCATTAGTAAGATTCTTAATACTATTTACTCCTCTATTCGTCATCATATCCTCTAAGCCCTCCAATGGCTCTACAGCTCTTATCAAAACCGCAGCTGGCTCGCCTTCCGGCTCAGCCGTGATATTTAAACACCAGTTAACGCCGTAGGCTAAATATATATACGCCAGCCCAGGCTTACCGAACATAACCTCATTCCTCTTAGTCCTCCCCCTATAGGCGTGACTTGCAGGGTCATCTCTACCTCTATAAGCTTCTACTTCAACTATTTTGCCTACTAGACGCTTACCTTCTATTTCTCTAACTAAAAGCTTGCCCAGTAGATCTCTAGCCACATCGACTACATCTCTCTCGTAAAAGCGCCGCGGTATAACCTTCATCTACTGAAATAACGCATCAGCAAATTTATCTTTAATTTTAATGAAAACCTAACTTCTTCTGTACCAGCTAGAATGACGCGGTAAGTTTGTGATGCACAATAAAGATAATATAGTGTCAATCTACTTTAAAATGAATAAAATATGCTAAAAGAAGAATTGCTAAGGCTCTTAGAAGAAGATCGGGAATTCCGTCATGCAGTTGCCGGTCTCCTCGGCTATAAAGACATACTCGAGCGGCTCGAAGCTCACGATAGAAAATTCAACGAAATACTAGAACGGCTCGTAGAACACACTAAAATACTGCTGGAGCACAGCAAAAAGCTCGAAGCTCACGATAGAAAATTCAACGAAATACTAGAACGGCTCGAAGAACACGATCGCAAGTTTAATGAGCTTATGATGGAGATTCAAGCTCTGCGCAAAGACTTCCAGGCGTTAAGTATGAGAGTTGAAGTTACCATAGGCAGTATGGGCCGTAGATGGGGTAGAGATCTCGAAGCGATGGTTCTCGAGATCTTTAGAGAAGCTTTAGAGAAGCGAGGTATCGAGCCCGGCGAAGTTAAAAAATTTAGATATAGGGATAAAGACGGCAGTATTACTGGCATTCAAGGACGGATTGTAGACGTAGATATTATCGTGAAAAATGGAAAACTCTATGTGATAGAGGTTAAGTCTAGAGTTGAACTGGAGCACGTAGAGACGTTACTCGATAAGGCTAAATGTGTAGAGAAGATTTTGAATAGAAAAGTTGAGAAAATACTAATCGTGGCTGTGAATGTTGATAAAGAAGCTTATGAAAGAGCGAAAGAGCTTGATATAGAAGTTATTTACGGAAATATTCTTGACTAAATATTGACAGAACAGCCTTTACCATATTAACTCTCTCCTATTCTACTAAGAAGTTTTTAATAGCCTTCTCGATGACCGGGGTTTCATCGATAATTTCTAGGATTTTCTTCTTCATCGAGTTTTTAATCTCTTCCACATCCTGATACCCAGTTTTAAGATATCTACACGCCTGAAGATAAGTCGCTAAAGCATCTGAAACCTTAGCCACTACCGCTTCTAGAGAATCTCCTTTAAGATATTCCTCAAAAAGCTCTATAGCATAAGTAAAAGTCTTAAAAGCCTCCTCTTCCACAAACTCTTTCTTTCCCTCCAGTTTTAGAGCAGTCCAACGGGGAATATCGCCTACTATAGCCTCGCTCCAGTCGTGAATTAAAGCCATCATAGCCGCCTTGTAAACGTTCACTTTGACTCCATTATCGACAAGCTGTTTAGCTATTAGAAAGGCTATAGAAGCCGCTTCAAAACTATGCTCAGCCACGTTTTCCGCAATCGCCGCCGGAACCCCTCTTAAAAGCCAACCCGTCCTCGAGAGATTTTTAAGATTACTGATGATATCGATTATTTTTCTCGAGTTCATACAGGCTTTAAATAATGCCGAGCTTATAAGTGTAAAGTTGGAAAAGCTAAGGAGTCCATGTCCAGCCTTTTTTTAAAGGTTTCAACTTATATTTTTCTTTTAAACGCTTAAACTCTTTTAACACATCCTCATAGAAATCCGTCTTAAAAATAGGTATACCATATTCTAGAGCATCTAGAACTAACGGGTTAAAATCTCGCATATGCTTGATAAATTCTCTCCTAGTATAAGCGATAGCCTCTACCGTTTTCTCCATTCCAGCCAACAACTCCGCTAGAATAGCTAGTCTCTCCCCCAAGGGAATTCCTTCGAAATCATCACTCACAACTATTATGTCTACATCACTGAATTCCTCGATATACGTATCCTTTGCATAGGAGCCGTGAAGGAGTACCAAATCTATTTTAAACTTACTGGCTACCTTCTCCAGTACTCTATCAAGAACCTTTTTTAATATGTTCTTCGACAAAAGACACCACCGCCTCTGAATATTTAATAGCTTCTTCAGCCTGCCTCCGCGTATAGTAGTCGCTCGGAGCGCCTTCGCTAAAAGCGTTTGGATAACGTGGAGGTATATAATATTGATCTAAAATTCTAGCCATATCCCATAACTGTTCTGGAACTTCTAAGTCTTTAGAGACTTCGCGAAGTAAATCGAGTACGGAGTGCCCAATCCTAGCTTTATGAAAACTTCTTAAAAGCGCTTTCAAAGCTTTCTCCGCCGCTTGCTGAGCGTGAAAACAGGCGTGGTGGTACTGTCCTCCCTTTAACAGTATCTTAGCCGATTTTAAATCTTCCTTAGCTTCTTTCAACCAATCCTCTACTCTACTCATTAATACCCCTACAACTGATACTTTATTAAGTTTTTATACTAGTTCACGTATTTTATATTTGATGCGAATACTGGCTTCAACAGCCACTATTTCTCTCCTAGTCCTATCCATAATCTCTATCTTCATATTCTCCGAAATCTATCTAGCGCTCCTACTCCTAGCTTTAACCGCTACAATTTTAGCGATAAGCCTATGGCCCCAGAAATGCGCTAACTGTGGGAAAAGAGTAGATCCTTCCCGGGCTTTAAAATGGCGCGGCAAGCTATTCTGCAGCAGAAAATGCAAAACCGATTATAGGAGGAGAATTTCTAAAAAAGGTAGAAAACCCGTCCTACCTGCTTCAAGCGCTCTCGAGAAAATTTACTGGAGAAAATATTAACCCTATTTTAGCTATTAAGGTATAAATTCAAGTTTAAAAGGTCCTCAAATTTCTATATTCTATAAAACTGCGTTATGTTTAAATAGTTTTTAGGAAAAAAGTTAAAGTGTCTCCGGGAGACACCCTCGTATTCATCCTCTCGCCGATCACATTCATATTCTCGATAATAGGCATCTATAAAAAGAGCAAAACATACATAGACTTAACCTCTATCCTCTCCATTTTAACAGTTATAGCGGCCATAGCTTATAGGATAAGCTGGACCTGGATTTTCTCCCTCCTGGCAGTCTCCTTCGCAGTTATAGCCAAAACAGTATATTTAAAGAG
>JALURF010000118.1 GCA_027017165.1 Thermofilaceae archaeon | reverse complement strand
CCCAGCGGCTAAAATGCTAGTGGAAGTTGCAAAGGCTCAGGATGACGAAGTAGGAGACGGCACGACGTCCACGGTGGTTATTGCGGGAGAACTTCTCAAAGAAGCTGAAAAACTCCTGGTAAAGAACATTCATCCAACTGTTATCGTTTCAGGGTATAAGAAGGGTTTAGAGAAAGCCAAAGAAGTTTTGAAGAAAATGGCGATAAAAGTAGAGTTCGACGATGACGAAACACTGAAGAAAGTCGCTATGACCGCGATGAGAGGTAAATCTGTAGCCGCTGTTAGGGAATACTTAGCTACTTTATCTGTTAAAGCGGTTAAGCAAGTCGCTGAAAAGAGAGATGGAGAATACGTAGTCGACTTAGATAATATACAATTAATCAAAAAGAAGGGCGGTGCTATCCTGGACACGGAGCTAGTATATGGCGTTATCATCGATAAAGAAGTGGTACATCCAGGAATGCCCAAGCGGGTTGAAAACGCTAAAATAGCACTTCTCGACGCGCCGCTAGAGATCGAGAAAACGGAAATAGACGCTGAAATAAGAATTCATGATCCCGAGCAGATGCAGGCGTTCTTAAAAGAAGAGGAGCGCTTACTCCAGGAAAAGGTTAAAAAGATTAAAGAAGTAGGTGCTAACGTTGTCTTTGTTCAGAAAGGTATTGACGACGTAGCTCAACACTTCTTGGCCAAGGAGGGTATATTGGCTGTTAGAAGAGTAAAAAAATCAGACATGGAAAAACTAGCAAGAGCAACAGGAGCAAGAATAGTAACCAAGATCGAAGACTTAACTCCAGAAGTTCTGGGAGAAGCTGGGCTTGTTGAAGAGCGTGAGGTTGCTGGAGATAAAATGGTTTTCGTAGAGCAGTGTAAGAATCCCAAAGCCGTAAGCATCTTGATTAGAGGTGGATTAGAAAAAGTCGTTGATGAAGCTGAAAGATCTCTCGTAGACGCCCTTAGCGTAGTTGCAGATGTGGTCGAAGAGCCGTACATACTACCGGGAGGAGGAGCTCCAGAAGCTGAGGTAGCTAAAGAATTAAAGAACTATGCCGCACAGCTCGGAGGTAGAGTACAGCTCGCCGTGGAGGCATTCGCGAACGCGATAGAAGTAATACCTAGAACGCTGGCTGAGAACGCTGGATTAGACCCGATAGATATCCTCGCCGAACTACGCGCGGCCCACGAGAGAGAAGATGGATGGAAGTACGGGATCGATGTCTTTGAGGGTAAGGTATCCGACATGCTTAAACTCGGAGTCGTAGAGCCGTTAATAGTAAAAGAACAAGCCTTTAAGGCGGCGACCGAAGCTGCGACTCTAATATTGAGAATCGATGATATTATAGCGGCTTCGAAGCTAGAGACTAAGGAAGGTAAAGGTAAAGAAGAGAAAGAAGAAAAAGAAAGCGAATTTGATTAAAATTATCCTCCACTTATTTTACCTATAGTCGCGTTATATATAGCATCTAAGTCTTCTCCGAGAACTTCAACTATAAATTTATCAAGAGCGCCTTCAGAGCCCTGATAAGCCAATTTCAATGTCGCTATTAAATCAGAAAGCAAAGTCAGCAATATCATCATGGCTATCAAGCTTAACCCTAAGAGTAGCCCTTCTTCAATCATTTGACTTCCTTTCCTACCCTTTTTCGCTTTTCTACTAATCATTAATCTTGTCGCAATGAATCTTACTACATAGATTAACATACTCCCCATAAAGACGTGCAGTAAGCTATATAAGTCGAGTAGGGCAGACAATTAATCTTCTTCAGTTTTCTCTTCATAATAAAATTTTACTCTAGGAAACTTTACATGATACACGGTGGCACCCGATTTTTTTGCATAAACATCTATCAAAGAGAAATCTAACATACAAACATAGTAGGCGCCTTCTCTAGGCACACATGTAATACTATATTCGGCAGCTACGCCATCTTTTTCTATATCTGAGAATACGTACTTCTTGACGAAATCTCTCGGTGAGGTGGGATTAGAAAATTCTTTGTTTCGCAATCTCGAGATTATGTCATATCCTATATTATAGAGTTTTAGATATCGTAACGGCATACAAGCAATTAAAGTTTCATTCTTTCCGTAGAAAACACCGTATTCTGTGTTATTATAAAAGAAGCTTATTTCCACTATGCCGCAGAGAGATCTCGGATAGACATTCTCGCCATCTACTATTCGATAAGCATTTTTTCTCTCTATTGATCTGTACTCACCGATGTAAACGTTCATAACCTTAAACATTAAAGTCTCGTTTTCAACACGTAAGTATTCTTCATACTCTTTTTGACTCCATATCTGCGTCGTCGATTTTATGTACTCTATTCGTATATTTTTCGCTAAATCTTTCTTATTAAGGCATTTTCTAGAAGCTTTTTTCACTTCATCAAAGAGAGTCTGGCTTAGAATATGAGACTGTATATCTATCACGTTAATACTTTTCCTATCAATCTCCTCTAGAATAACCACCTTCTTCTTCATAGATAAATAAAAAACATATATTTCCATATAGGTGTACACCGTTGAAAGAGCCATTATAGCGATGAGCAGAGTAGCTATAGCTATAAGAAAGCCTCCTTTATCCCTCATTTCCGCACACCACGATTACCTCTACAGTCTTTACTTCTCCATTATCGTAGTATAGTAGTTTTGAATTTACTGTAAAATTCAGAGAATTAGTGTTAGCATTATAACATTGAACCTTATTACTGCTAGCCCAACGGCAAAGAAAGCTGTCAATAACCATTTCTACATCTTTCTCTAGAGGATTCCTTAGCAATCTTCTAGCTATTCTTTCCTTAATGTACTGACACTCCAACATCTTTTGAACGCGGAACAAGCGACTATATTTGTATTTGGAAAATAGAACAGCCGATACGAATAGTACTGCTATTATCATAGCACAGAAAATGTCTATCACGTAGCCCCTCATATTTCTCCCATTATATTTTCCGTAATCTTAACTATAAGAGAATAATTTATATTCCAAGATAGAAGAATCAAAAATATTAGAAGAATAAATATGAGTATAACTATTCCCATCATAATCAATGTACTCCCTTTATCCTTCACAGGGATAAATCCTCACCTCTCCTTCTCTCTTTTCTATAATATAGGCTTTATAGCTTTCCAATAGATAAGAGTTTAGGATAATGGTGTAGTTCCTACCGAGGTTAGGAAGCTTAAAGTATAGACGACTGTTATCAGGAATCTCAAACAAAACTTGTTGCAAAATCTTATGTAAAAATAAGGGCGGTATCTCCTCTATTATCATAGTTGTTTCGTCACGACATTTTACTAAAAACAGAAGCAACAGTGTAAATAAGGAAATCCAGATCAATATAGCGATTTTTTCTTCTACAATTCTGCTCATAAACCAGCACCTAGATTTATAATC
>JALURF010000117.1 GCA_027017165.1 Thermofilaceae archaeon | reverse complement strand
ACTCTAAGAAGCAGTCCATCGCTCCTTACATATTTAATTAAAACTTTAAGCTTGTATATCTTGATCACGAAGGGAGTCACGGTTTTTAACCTATTCTTCTCTGCCGTGATTTCGTAAACTTCTCCTATTGGAGAGGCATTTAACACTACACTAACTCTTCCATACTTATCGGTCTTTAATACTTCCCCGTCTATAGCGACCAACGCGTCCGAAACCGGTTCCTTGTTATGAGCATATTTCACTAATAGGACAACTTCCTCCTCATCCTTATTGGTCACTATCTCCTCCTTTCCCTCGATTATCAGGTATGTAAAGATAAGCCTGATAGGCCTCTCTACCATTGTCCAGCCTAAATCAGCGGTTATATTCAGCTTGTGCTCGCCTAGATCTCCGCTGTAGACTAATAGTGTTCTTCCTTGCTTATCGGTCGTGTTTTCATATTCGCCAAGTCTTACTTTTGCGCCAGGAATGGGGGTTCCGTTATGCATCCACACTATTTCAACTTCAAATCTAGCTTCTGTGCCCACTTGGAAATAATAATCGTCTAAAAGAACTCTAATTCCCGGATGTACAAAAGTTATCGAATATTCACCTGCTTTAACTTTAAACCCTCCCACTAACACGTATAGTGATATTTTATCCAATCCTACAATAGTAAAGGAAAAAGATCCATTTACTATCATCGTTTTATCGCCTGTCTCGTCGATCATAACGAATAAGTCGTTGGGAATAGTGCCGTTGGTCATTGATATAGAAAAGAGAAGCTCTACTCTATCGCTTCCATAAACCTCGACTTTATTATTTTCGATAGTTCCATTTCTGGCGTCCAGTATTTCGATGTTGAATCCGACCCATTCTACCTCTACTTCTACGCTATTCGATAAAGTAGAGTTTATTACGCTAGCTTCTAACACGTATCTTTTCAAACCACTACTATCCGAAGCTATATTAAATTCCGCTGAGCCATTTAGGGCTAAGCATTCATCTCCGTTTAAGTATACGATAGTGTTCCGGGCTATTGAGCGATTATGAAGCCATGTCACTTCGGCAACGAGCTCTATTTCTAAGCCTGTTATCGGCTGTCCTCTGATAGTATAGTTTATCAACAGGTCTGTAACTGTAAATTTTTTGCTTTGGAAAGCGCAGAAGTAATCTCCCTTCCATTCTATAAATGCTTCATAGTCTCCGAGACTATCTACTTTTAGGCTCCAGCTAGTACTGTTATCCCAGTCTTCTTCAAATACCGTTTCTCCATTTTTGTAGACTTTAATTTTAGAAGTGCCTTCCTCTGGAGGAGATATTTCAATATTTATGAGGCTACTTGGCTTAAAGTATCTATCCTCTACTCCGTTCGAGTATAGAGCTAGTTTTACGTCGTTTTTAGTGTATGCTATTACAGTATGCTCAGAATTAGGTTCTAATACGACTTTGAGAGACGAGCTTTCTCCGTCAACTGTTATATTGGTATAGCCCGACGGCAGGTGGAGAATGGCTTCTTCTTCTAAAGAAGGAGTCTTTATTATGTGTCTACAGTAAGGAGCGTTTAAAGCACATATAGCCACATGGGATAGAGTTTCGGCTTTATTATACATCTTCAGCTTAATATTTCCAATTCTAATTCTGCCGAGTCCAGCTCCAGGGTATAGTTTAAATTTCATACTGAGAGTTCCTTGATTTATTGTAAACTCGTATTCTAAGTATCCTGAACCTCGGTCTATGGGTACAGTATAGTTGAAGTTGTTGCCGGAAACTTCTAAATAAGCTATTCCTGAAGTAAACTCTCTATACAGTTTAAGCTCTAATATACTCTGATTGCTCTCTATGCTATAGATGGCCCAAATAGTCCCTTTGGAAATTTCCAGTATGAAGGAAGAGGGGAGTATGCGATAACTCCCAGTGCCGTTCTTATAGTAGTAAAAGTCGTAAGGGTTGAGCAAAACTTCATATACTCTATACTCTATGGTGAAATTCTTGAGCTCATGTTCTACTTCTAAAGCCGAACTTGGAGAATATGAATACAGGAGGAGGATGAATAGAGAGGTAAACGCCACCAAGACTAAAATCTTACGCATATGAATGCGTTTATAAACAGCGATTTAAGAATTTCGCAAATTTTGCTAAATGCGATGTTCAGTCTGAATACCGCTACTCTTAAACTTGTTATTTCTTTCTCCAAGCTAATCCTACTAGGACTAGTACTCCCAGCAAAACATACGTAGATATACACCAGCGGCTCTCAACCTTTAAAGTCTTCTCAATCACGGTGTACTCTATATAGGGCGCCCCAGTGATCTCGACTACAAATCTCCATTCCCCACTTTTCCCCACTTTTAGAGACTCCCTTAGGTAAAGCTCGCCGTCTCTAAACTGTAGAGAAGATAGCTGTCTCGTCCGCTGTAAGGCTATTTCTCCATCAGGGCTGTAGACCGTGTAAGTTAGAGATATCTGATCTCCTATTCTGTTAAACTCTCTAACTAGCCGTTCATCCTCTATGACTATTTCAAAATTCACGTATTCGCCAGCGGGAACTGTATTATCTTTTAGTTTTTTCGAGTAAAAGCGTATACTCGCCTTTGCTTCTCCACCCCATTTAACATAGTAGCTCGCTACCTCGATTCTCCCGTATCCCGCCGGCTCGAACCTAGCGTATATCGAGTAAAGGCCTGGCCGCTCCGCTCTAAACCGTTTTATAACAACTCCTTTATAACCTTCTCTTTGAGATAATATTTGACTCCCGTCTTTCTCCACAGAGATCTCGACATCACCGGATATATCCGGCCAGATAGAGATGATGTCGAAAACGACTTCAACCTCGTTCTCCACCCCGGTTTCTCTCGCCCCTAGATACGCATAAACCGCTCTCTTATAGTCAATTTGTAGTTTAAAATCTATCGTACCATTCTCTAAGAACTTCCTGGAATATCCAATCCTAATATTGTATTTAACTAGGCTCCCCGACGGCACTTCTACGATCTTCTCTACGTACTCCGTACAGTTCAACACGTTATAGGAAAGGGGGAAAATTTTGATGGTATACCTGCCCGGAGGTATCGGATATTTAGGCCAATACCAGGTCCCTTCCTCGCTCTCTATTACCGTGTAAACTCCTCGAGGGGCTTCTATATTTTCCGGCAATATTACATTTACATCTACTATAGAGTAGTCCTCTGGATAGCCTTGATATATCTCCACGTCGCCCAGCTCGTTAATCCCCTCTTCAACGGATACCTTACCCGAGTATACTACGTATTCGCCGTATTTAACCACTAGTAGGTAATCCCCCGGAGCCCCGTTCAACTTTAAGCTAAATACTCCATCCCTCCCCGTCACAGCTGCAGAACCGGGTAGAGGCTTCTCCGAAGTTCCAGCAGCCACGTAAACTAAAGCATTTTCAACGGGTTTTCCTCTAAAAGTTACTCTGCCTCTTAAAACTGGCTTTTCTATAGGAGCTATTTTCAACACAACGTTTTCCCCCGTTAACGCCTTAACTGAGTATAGAAAAACCCACTTACCGCCCTCCGCTCCTAGAAAAGCATAATCCCTGCAGTAGGCTATAAAGACTGTTACTTCGCCCTCCTCCAGGTTAGAATTTATTTCAAAGTATCCATCTTTCCCCGTGTAGGCGTAACCTCCTCCCCTACTGCCCACAGCGGCTACGAGCACGTTTGATAATGGCTTCGATTCACCATCTCGTTCTAGATAGACGTAGCCGGAAATCTTGGCAGAAGGCTTCATGGTCAATTTTACGAAGGTAACCCCGGGTTTGGATTCTATCTCTTTGCTATCGCTCTCGGAAAAGCCTGGTGAGAATTGCCTAAAGAGATATCCTTCCTTAACTAAATCGTCGTATAGCAATATTATTTTTTTCTCGGACTGAGTGTAGTTCCCGTATACGCTTAACTGGAGTAGTCTTCTGGGATGTACGGTGAAGAGGTATGGCACGGCTTTTAACTGCCATTTACTACCCTCCATTACAAAACCGTTTTCTCCTTGAGAGAAGGCAAGCACCACTCTACTCCCTCTATAGTTCAGAGTTACGGGTTCTCTTGAAAGAGAGAAAGATAGAGGAAGCGAGAATATCCTAGCCATAGGAGCTCCCTTTAAATATTCGACAGTGGCTCCGGGTGCTATAAAGGCGATAGTAGTAGCCACTATTATATCTATGAAAAGCCCGGCTATAAAGAAGACTATTCCTACGGGGAGAAGGAATAATTTTAACAATTGTATAATCCAGCTTTCCTTCTTTTTCTCAACGGCGACTACTAAAGCGTCTACTGGTTCTCCTTTCGGATTTACCACTACTCCTTTTATCATATTAGCTCCGACTACTTTAGAGAACTTAGCCTTTGTACCCTCAGCGGGAATTAGAACGTTGCCTACTTCAACCCCGTTTAACCGCAGTTTAGCCCATCGACCTCTTAGAGCAGCTGGCAGTTTAAAAGTGGCTACATTGGCCTCGATTTCTCCCCTGTATACCAGCTGGCTATCTCCAAGGTCAAAGCGAAGTTCAACTTCATTAATGGGTATGGGGTAGTAGACTACTTTTATCTCCGGTGTTGAATTGACTAATGGCAATGAGTGGAATAGTAGTATTGTAAGCAGTACTACCATAGCCTTTTTTCTATTAGGTAAAATACGTCTCGTAGTTAATTCCATAAATGATAATAGCTATAGCGGTGTTATAAGATTAATCCCGTATTTTTTCGTGAATACTCTGAAATGAGATCAAATATGGATACTTCCATGTTGTGGAACTACTACTCTCGGATTCCAGCTTGGATCCCCGCTTTTAACTTTAGCCATTTCAAGCAGATGTACCGCGTAGTACGGGTGCTCCGTATGCACGGGTATCAGAACATCGGGTCTCAACCCGGCTAAGAACTCTACGTGGTCTTCCGGTCTCACATGGCCGGAGGTGTGGACTCTAGCTATCCTAGCTCCTAGAGCTAGAAGTTGGTTTAGCTTTTTCTGGTAGTCCAGTATGAGTTCTTCTTTAAAAGGTTCGCTCATAGAGAATAGCACTAGGGTTCCCGGCTTAAACAAGTTTTTTAGGTAAAAAGGCTCTAGGTTGAAGCTGGATAAGAGTATAAAGTACCTCTCTTCATTCTCCTCGATTTCCCGAGACAGCGTCTTAAGGTCGACTATATGAGAGTCGTCTACATTTAAACTGTAGACCAGATATCCGTGCCAATCCCCCCTCCTCGCTTTGCCCGCTTTAGTATATCTTTTCTCTCCCAAAAGTAAGATGCGGAGAGGCTCGCTTTTACCCCTTAGAGTTAAACCATCCGTTGTCGCCGTTTTAGCCTCTATTTTCTCGCCCAAACCTGGAAGAGGTTCTAACAGTTTAACTTTTTCTGAATTTATCAGAGCAAGGAGCTTGCCAACGCCATGATCGACGAGCGGTACTAGCTCTCGACCTTCTCCGGCCGCGGCGAGGCAAGCGGCTTTTAAAAGTTCTCTAACTCTGTCTATATCGTTGGGCGATACGAGGGCGATAGCTATTTTAAAGTTTTTATAATGTCTGCGGAGCAGTTCTCTAACAGTATGCTCTACTTGTTTCTCGTTGAGGAAAGGCTCTTCGCTACCCCAGTTAGTACCCTCGGTTATCAATATTAGTTCCTCAAAATCTCTTCTAAAATCCTCTAGTACGTCGAAGATGGACCTAGCCTTCTCGGTGAAAATGCCGTGAAGCCTAAAATCTCCCGTATAAAGGAGGAGATGGTTTTCCCTCTCTAAGGCATAGGCGTATGCTCCTGGAACTGAGTGATCCACAGGACCGTAGTATATTTTTAAATCATCCAGCTCTATCGTTTCTAATCCTTTGCCTTTGGTAGTTAAAAGATTTATATTGAGAAAGGAGGGAAGTCCTCCAGCTACATTTCTATCGACAACGCTTCTTCCCTGTTTAGGTTTTCCCATAGTCGCCCTATACACCAAGTACGCTATCCTGTTCATGTATACGGGTATATCTTCCCTAACGAGCGGGATAAACCACGAATGATCCAGATGCGCATGAGAGATAAAAACAGCATTTACAGGACTTTCCCCTTTAGCCTTCTGTTCTCTCTTATCTATGAATAAGTTGCCTATTAATTCGCGGGGGAGTAGTGAGGATAATATAAGGTCCTCTAACTCCATAGGATAATTTCTATACCCCATTCCGAAGAATTTGTCATAGATGTCATAGCTCTTACCGAGGTCGAGGAGTACGCTGTTTTTACCCGCTGTAACCTGAATCATATTACCTCCAATAGTTCCTACGCCACCATAAAACCTCAACTTGAACATTCAGCCCACTCAAAGACTCATCTCTGTTTATAATATGAAGGTTTAGACTACTAAAAATATCGCTAGTTAACAGAGATAAATCGCCTCTTCGGTGAATCGGAAAGTTTAAATATTTAATAATCATGGTTAGATAACTCACATTATCTAACTGTGGTTAGAGAAGAAGTAGAAGAGCTAAATTCCATAAAGGGCTGGATTCTCCTATATGGGAGAAGGAAAGTTGGCAAAACATTTCTTCTGAAAAATTTCCTTAAATGGGATGCCTATATTACAGTGAGAAGAGACTTATCTTAAAGAACTGAAAATGTTAGAATTAGGAGAATAGAGGATATTGTTGATAACATCGGCGAGCTTTTAGAAGAGAACTACACAGTAGTTATAGACGAGTTTCAGAGATTACCGGAGTATATTCTGGAAGATTTAACAAAGTTCCATCCCAAAGGGAAACTCGTACTCTCTGGGTCATCGCTGGGTGTTGTAAGAAAGTTTTTTGAACCTAAATCCCCATTACTTGGTTTTTCACGCCTTATAAATTATCTTTGATAAAGCCGATTGATATATTCTCGACTCTCATCAAATACTATGATCCCGTAAAATCTCTTGAACTAGCTAGCTATATGCGAGATCCATGGCTTATCCCTCTCTATGGCGGTGAAAATACTATATTATTCGTCTACAAGTATTCGTGTAAGTACTGGCAAGTTGTTAAAGCTCTAATTGGAGAAGTATTCGCTGAGGAAGAAAGAACTTTAACAAAAACTTATGAAGCAGTGCTTTCCCTTTTGGGCTCTCGAGTTTGGAGAATAAAAGATATCACAGGGATTTTATATGCTAAAGGAGTTATAAAAGAGCCGAGCAGTTCTCACGTGAGCGGTTTTATAAAAAACCTGGTAGAGATGGATTTAGTAGAAAGCATTAAACTGTTCAAAACTAGGCGGAAATATTATAGGTTGAAATCCCCTATAATGGAGACCTTCTACTACTTGGAGAATAGATTCGATGTATCTGAGAGGGAAGTAAGCTTAGATGAAGTAAGACCAGAGCTTGAGAAAATTATCAGACTCGAAGTAGAAGATTTCATCGCAGACTTTTTCGCCCATTATTCTAGTGGAAGAAGAGAATATTCGCTGGATCCCGAAATCGATTTTATCATAACCTTGAGGAAGAGAATATTAGCTATAGGAGAGGTTAAATGGAGCAAGTATACGCGGCAAGACCTCAAGAAGTTTTATGAGAAAGTGGAAACTCTCCCAGGCATGGACGTACGGGTATACGATGCTCGAGATTTAGCGGATATAATGTTTAAGCGCGGCTTTATACGGTAGTGGCTATTTTCACTCTCTCTTTAAGCTTTTCCTCTACCAACTTCTCAAAAGAAAATATTTTGGCTGGTACTGCGAATCGCAGACCTGAAGGAGGAGATACTATGAGCGCGTCGCCCCTATCAAGAGTTTTAATCTCCTGTTCTGCCTCGTCTAGGTAGGGGCTGTACTGTATCACCTTACTATAGTCGGGGCGCGTAGGCAAAGGGAGCACTATTTTAGTCAAAGCCTGTCTTATAACGGTCTCCGCAATCTCCCCGGGCATTTGAGTTATGTATAGGGCGCCCACCTTGTACTTTCTCCCCCTCTTGCTTATTATACTGAAAATATTTTCCCTAACCTCGCCCCCCGTGAGAGCGTGTTTAGCCAGATAGCGGTGAGCTTCCTCAACCATTATCAACACGTAGGGCAGCCTTTCCCAAGCCGCCGGATCGAATTTTCTAAGTCCTTCATAGACTTTGAATATTTTACGGGCTATCATGGCTGAAAGGAGTTTCTCCTCCCCTTCCGTGGCGTATGGTATATCTACTAAGACTACCTTGCCCTGCTTAACCGCGGAGATTATCGCTTTTGAAAGTTCAAAACTGCCCTCCTCGTTTACAAAGATATCTCCAGCGCCGAGCATGTGCCTAATCTTCCTCTTAGTGACGTTTATAGTGCTGGTTTTAGCGAGTTTATTCAACAAATCGTAGATCTCCCTACTCGTCAAATCCAATAATTTTTCTAGCCAATTCTCTCTAAACCTCCTATAGAGGAGCCAGAGCAGTTCCTCCTGGGGAGACGAGAACTCCCCAGTCATGGCGAAGTCAGACGGATTTAACTCTGAGTAGTAAACCCGGAGGGGATAAGCTAGGATTTTCCTCTCGATAGGCTCACCGTTAAAATTGAATTCATACGTGATTATAGAAGGTTCATCCACTTTACCAGTTACATAAAACAGCCTATCCTCGGCTTCCGGCAGGTGAACCAAGCCGTATTGGTCGTGTGAGGCCCCGCTGAAGTACTCGCTTTCACAATCGAATATTACTAGGCTGTAACGGGGTTCTGGAACGGACATCACCGCCGCTGCCAATACTTTGCCGAGGTTGCTTTTCCCGCTTCCCGTAACTCCGCAGACTAAGATGTGGTGAGGAATTACTTTATCGCCTCGAAGCGTAACTTGAATATCGGCTGTTTTATGTCCAATTCTAACAAAACCTATCGGCAGATCTCCCGTATCCAAGTTTAACTGTTCCAAATCTAACTTATCCAGTGTTTCTACATCCGTGAATAGGCTCGGCACGCCTGTAGGTCCATGGGGTACGCCATCTTCATCTATCTGACAGATTATAGTGGCTAAGGCGGTATCGTATAGCCTTAAGCCTTTATCATAGATAGGGGCTACTTCGCCCTCTTGCTTTTTCTTGCTTACTATAGCCACCTCTGCGGGGGTAAGCAAACTCTCAGGCTTAAAATCGTAAACCCTCAGGATGAATTTCTGGCTTCTATCCTCTACTTTAACGAGCTGCCCTCTCTCAACGAGTACTCCTTCTCTTACCCTAAACTTTACGGTTGTTCCTTCAACCCACACTACTACACCCAACTTCAAAATCCCACCTAGGACCAGAGGTGCCTCTCTTTGAAATCGGCTCCATGAAGATCCGAGATAAACTCCTCGTACAAGCCCTCCTCCTTCAAAATCTCCAAGAACATAGCTCTATCAATCTCAAGCTCAGAATCCGTTATCCGGGACTCCAAGTGTACGGCTTTAAGAGGGTATGGATAACCTGGCGTAGCTAAATCCTGTACATAAGCAAGCTCTCCTAACACTCTCTCTACGTTCCTACTTCTCAAAGCTCTTCGAGAAACATCTACTCTAAAAGCGCCTTTAGCCTCATCTCCCAGCTTAGCTACTGCTATATCGCCTAAAAACCACTTAGGTAGATTCGGTTCTTTAAAAACCGGGTAATAGTACCAAGCCACCCCCCTCAACCTGCGATTAGCCTGTCTTATAAGATAACCTACTAAGCTCTCTCCAGTATTAAGCTTCAACCTGCTTGATTTAGTCAATCCAACGAGTACAGCTCCCCGGGCGTGGATTACGCGATCTAGCTTATCTAAAAGCTCGCAAGTAGATTTCTTCAAGAGAGGAGGAATAGATAGGCTCCTATCGAGGAGACAATAATCTCCAACGCCCAGCCTATAGGCTATCTGTAGAGCCGCCTCAACCTCGAGTCTTAAAAGCCATTCTCCCGCTTCTTCCTTACTCCAAACTAAGCCTATTCTCTTAACCGGACCGTACGAGTAGATCTTCCGTATTCCACGCCATATCCCCGCCGTGACCTTGCTTATTACTATCCGGCTACCGCCTAGATTAAATAAGGTTTTAATGCTGGCGTCGACCGCCAGTATCCTACGCCTGTGAGGCACGGGCTCTAGATACCTTATTTTCTCTTCTTTTATGGGGAAGCCTATAATTTTCCGGCCGCTAAGCCTGAGGAGGGGGTAGGGCTTCAGTATAGGTTCTCCGTAGAGCGTGTACTGTATGATTTTTAATTTGTTGACATACATATCCCTTAATCTTTGGACCACTAATTCAATATCTGCCCTGAGTTTATCGAATAAGACTTCATACATCATCGGTGTCGCACCACTTTTATATACCTAGAGTATACTTTTGCAAAAACTCCTAAAAAGGTAGCCATAATAACATCTTTTATGTGCTAAAACTGGAAAAAACTATGTTATCCCAGAATGTTCACGGTATCTATTTTATGTTACCGTCATACGTATTGTCCAGGTATATAAAGTATCTATTTTAAGTTACCATCACAAGATAGCTATGATCATAGCAT
>JALURF010000116.1:1901-10502 GCA_027017165.1 Thermofilaceae archaeon | reverse complement strand
GAAATTCTAGACTTGAAAAATATGGTTTCGGTAGTTGAGCTTGAAGGAGACTATGTAGAGTTGAGAAATGGGCATATAGAATTCAGGCGTGGATATATTTTTATACCGCTAGAAAAGCCGCTGCCGATGTTTAATAAAGAATGCGATAGTTGGATTAAAATCTCCTACGTTAGAGCTAGCGTGTCTTCTACCGCACGAGGAGAAGAGGGAGTTATGGAAGATTTTATGTTATTCTTAGTGTTGGATAAAGGCGTTGCCATAGGAGATGTTCTTGAGAGCCCTATAGTGGCTATCGGCTATTGGTACTCCGGGATAGGTAGAGGCGGGTATATCGTAAAGAAATTTCTTTTTTACGATGGAAGAGGGAATCCTAGGCTGGAATACTTAGCTATTCTCCGTAAGGAGAAATTAGATGATAATATCGTAATTGATGTATCGGATATATTATCTCAGAATTTTCTCTCTCTAAAATTGTTCCGTGATAGGTACATAGTTGGCATTTATGTTTTCGGATACGATAAAGGGCTTGTAGATTTTAGGAATTCAACGATAGAATACAGAGGTGGTTAAGATTAAGAAGGTAATATTTTTAGCTATTTTTACAGCTGTAGTAATCTTTTCCCTATTCACGAACACTACGTTATCCATCACCAGCCTACATGTGCATGCCTACACTCCTAATTACGAAGATCATACGGACATTGCAGTTAAACTTGTAACAGTGGATGGGTTGGAGCCTAATTCAACTTATAGAGTTACGTTTAGGTATGTGGCGGAAGTCCAGTATAGCGTATACAGCGAAAGTGGCTACGTAGCTGCGGGATGGTTTGATACGAGATTTTTACGTCGAAGCGGTGTACAGATAGATAAGCGAGAGACTATAAGTGGTACATTCTCCTTGACGGGATATACTGGCGATGCAAGAGTTTTAACTTTTGAGATAGAGTTGTGGGCTGAAGCTGATGGTGGAGAACTCTATAGCTATGACATGGCCGTCATCGACGTTGTCGCTGAAGTTGAAGTGCACTCTGTTGAGAAAATTGATAATGGTAATGATAATAGTAGTGGCGATGGTGGTGGAGGAAAGAAAACCAAATATAGCGGTTTAATAGTTAAAGCGGCGAATCGGAAAGGCCGAGAGCTATATCATGTTCCAATAAATGTTTCTGGATATCGAGAAGGTACTTATAAAACTCCATTTCTCATCTCTAAAAAAAGCCCTACTGATAGTAGTTTCTCGGTTACTCTTACGGCTCCTCGAAAATTCGTCTTTGGGAGTAAAGTTAGATATTTTATAAATTGGAGTGTTACACCTCTGTCACCTAGGCGAATTGAGTGGTATCGGAACAATACTATCAATGTGCATGTCCCTGATAATGCTGAGTATATAGCAACTGCTCACTACAGTGGGTATTATTACTGGTATCGCTTAGAGATTAAGTCAAATATACCAGTTTTGATAAAGTATAGCGGTAATGTCGGTTCGGGAAGTAAATATACCAATTTTACTCTGTATAGAGAATCAGCCGTGGACGACGGTCTAACCGCGGTTTTAGAAGCTCCAGAACAGGTCTTCTATAATGGAACTTTCTGGTTTTTCGATAAATGGGTATATAGGATACCTATTTACTCAAAGGAAAGAGTATTATATAATAATATTGGAGAATTTTCTTGTCCTAGTCAGGCTGTGAATGAAGGCATAGTTGTAGCCGTATATAAGCGAACAGCTAGGCTTATCGTCGAATCATCCCCGATCGACGACGTTCCTATACAGATTTGGTACATGGGTAAACACTTAGTAAAGTATACCAATTTCATTCTCGAAGACTTAAGTATAGGCAGTACCATTTCCCTACGAGCTCCTGGACGCCTCTTCGATGGAAATAGAGAGTATTTGTTCTCTCATTGGTTAGTAGATGAGAAAAGAGTTAACAGTGAGCTTATTGAAGTACTTGTAAATGAGGATATTAAGGTCATAGCTTTCTACTCTAGTAGAGGTAATGAAATAGGTGAAGGAGTTAAAACGAGAGGAGAATGGCTTACACCCGGAGAATCCGTTAATATAACGTTACCCTATCCCGGAGTCTATACAATTAAAGTTATTCCATATTACAATACTAGCAGACCGCTCGTCGCCTTAGTCGTTGCTAAGAATGCAAGCAAGTATGCATATGTTGATCTGAACGATTTAACCTTAATGGTTAAAACTCCCTTTACTCCAAAACATGGCTCAGTGCATGTTTCGGCTAAAGAGCTGAGAAAATACCCGGTGGTTACTAGCGGAGAGTATGAAGGCTGGTATTTCTTAGGGGCATCAGCGTGGGTTCCGGATATCGAAGATCCAAGCGTAAATTCTCACTTTGATGATCCCTTTGACGATAGAAGATCGTTAACTTATGCGGTTTACAATTTAACTATTACCTGGCGTAGTAGTTTAAATATTTCTAAGCCCTGGGAGCGCTATCCAAAAACAGGACCCCGTAATGTTAAAAGTTGGTCTAAAACCATAGTTATAACATCGATTGACTTCACAGTATGGTCTTTCTACGAGAGAGAAGGAGTATATGTAGTATGGGAGGCTTATTACAAGTACCTGCCTCCTCCTGAGCTAAACCTGTCACCGAAGCCTCCTCATCAGGATGTATGGTTTACATTAGAGTATAGCAACAATATCGTAGTCTCGCAACGACTTGGTAGGGGCTCTAGATATTACGGCGTGAACAATTATAGCATCTTCAGTGATGCATTTCTACCTTACGAGTATATCCTAAAAGAGTATGGCCTAAAACACTTAGTGTTTAAGGCTAGAGTAAGGTGGTCTGGACCTCTCGGTTCTCCGGTGAATATCGTCCCATATAGCGAGGAGAAAGATATTCCCGTGGTTCCTCTTTGCATGAAGCTCCTTGAAATAGAGGAAAAACCCTTACACTTAGTTTTTAAATGGACCCTACTCAATAGAACAACGTTGCCGGAGTATTCTCGTCTCTTCTGCCCGTGCGTAAGCATAGATATTCTCACGGAGTGGAATGGTAGGCTCTATGAAAATGTAGGCGTTAAGTCCGAGTACGATTATACAGTGTACATCGTAGATTTGGATATTGATATATCGTGGCCTAGGCGAATCACTGTGTACTTCAAGCATTCGAGAACCGAGAATTTGATCTTGGTAATTCCTAGCGTGAGGATATGAGCGTGAATTCTCAAGTAATATTAGTAGCATTGGTGATCTCCTCTATCATAGCGTTGACATTGGCTACAACTCGTCTAGCTCCTAGGACGGGAGAAGCGAGTTTTAGAGATATCATAGAGTTAAGAGAAAGATTATGCTCGGACCGGTCAGTATTCATCAATTTTGAAGTGTTCGTGGCAAGAAAGGATCATTTATTGGAGATTTGCGTTGAGAGCGGATGTAGGAGAATAACTGTAACTGAAACTTGGGTTATCGCTCCAGTGAGCTCCTCTCCTATAATCAAACCGGAGGATTTTGCGAAAAGAGGAGAGCTTTTTGCTCTACATTCTAATGGAACTCACGCAGGCATAAGTACCGGTATTCAATTTGAGTTCACAAAAGAAGGAGTAATTGTGACGTACGTTGAGGCTAAGCGTATAGGTAAGACACGAAAGTTGGTACTTTCGAAGGAGGTTGTGGATGAACTCGCTATTTATGTCGAGAATGCCTCTATTCTATTGGATGGAAAAGAAATAGCCGTTATTAATGGATTTAACAAGATTAAAGTAAGAAAGGTGGTTTTAGAACTATAGCTTCCTTAAATCCTCTATCTCACATTTTTAATGATGAATTTAGATGAAGTCTTAATAATTGCAGCCTCAATAATAGCTTTGTCTCTTTCATTACAGCTGGGTTATCCAATGCTAGAAGAAAATATGACGTATAAGAGTGAGATTTTATACTTGGTAAATGCCACTGTGTTATCGCTTGCTCCCGGATCTAGTTTGGAAATATCTCTGCCTTATCCAGTTGCCTTTAATAATTCGGATTTAGAAAAAAATCAAGTTCCGGCTCTCGGACAGATTGGAGGTTCTTGTTTAAAAATATCAAAAAATTTGAAAGGAATTGCGAAGGTGAGTGTATGCGAGCCTTAGAGGCTGTAGCTATTTCGGTTGTATTCGTGATATTCAGCGCGTATTTTCATGTATCAGCGGTTTACAAGCCGCCCTCGCTACATGCATACTCAGTAAATAGAGCTCTAGCCTGGCTTTTACTACGCTCGGATTCTCTGCCTTATGGAGGTGAGCTAGATAAAGTCGTGGTAGACGTGGTGCCTAGCCTCGTATACCTCGATAATGGAGGCTCGCTCGCTTATTTTAGGAATTCAACTAAGGTTCACAGCTTTAGAGCTATCTGGCTCGGCTATAATGGAACTCTTTCTCCGCGTATAGTGGTGATAGGAGTTGAACCATAGAGGGCAGATTCTTCTATTAGCTATAATCATTTTGGCTTTCACCTTATTATACTCAGCCAGCCATTTTAGTAGACCAAATCCGAGATTTTTAAGATATACAGGAGAGTTACAATCGGCAGAATTAATTCATACAGCCAGGCTGTACTGGAGTAGTAAGAAATATAGTTTAAGTTATCTCTTATCGATCCTTTACATGCTGTCCAATGAGAGCAAGGTAAGTATGCCTATAGTATCTTACGAGAATAACTACACTTTAGTTTCAGGGCGTAAGGGTTGTGCCTGGTACTATACTGTCTATAATAATTCTGTATCATTTCGAGCTTATTGGATGTGGGAGTTTAGAGGTTTTTATCTCAAAGATCTCTACGGGGAAAAACTGCTGTATAAGGGCTATATACTAGTTTATTACCACAACTACACGGCTCCTCAATGGGGTTCCATAATAATTTATCCGCTATTGGAAGATAACGCGCGCATAGCCGATATAGCCTATCTAGGGAACGGAAAGTGGAGTATAGGCTTTCCGGCGCGGTATACTGAGTATAAACTAATAGATGAGTACGGTTTAGAGGTGGTGATTAAAGAATGAATACATCCTATATCATCTACTTAACTAGTTTTTTATTTTCGCTGATAATAGCCTTTTCGCTACTCGGCAATCTTAAACCGCCAGTTCGCTATCGGGCAGCTGTAGCTCAATTTGTATGTGATGTATGTACTATGTATCAGAATCCGGGTAGTTATATGGTTGAGATTTACGATTTTAGAGGAGGCGAGATAGTGATTGATGATAACCTAGTGTTGCTATATAGGGGGGAGTTGTGGATTTTCCCGTATTGTGGGGAACAAGAGGGTAATATTATTTACTTGCCAGTAGATGTTGATATCCCGATTAACGTTAGCGGGTTATCATGTTTAAGATTTGAAAACTTGAAGGATAAAGTTCGCGTAGAGCTTTGTAGTGTGGTGAAGGAAAATGGATGAAACACTAAAATCCTTCTTCTTTAAAATACTCGGCAAAAATAGGGAAAAAAGAGAAGCATCACTAATAGCTAGAAGGTTGAGGGAAGTAGCTAAAGCTGAAAGGAAAGTTTCAAAATTTTCTGATGAAGAAAGTTTACCTGAGATGTTTAAGATGTTAGAGCTTAGCTTAAAGTACGGTGCGCTAGTAAAGAGGGTTAAACAGGATGGGAGATACGTTTGGGTTGTAGAAGTAGAGGAATAGTGTAACCCTTATTACCGTGGATTTTACATGATATCGCATGACTGTGAAGGAGAGAAGGTTGATTTTTAAAGGTAGCAAAATATCGGTCATCGTAGAGGAAGTCCTGGGAAGAAGAGGAATTTATAAGGCCGAAATAGTGGAGCATCCAGGAGCCGTCGTGATTCTACCCTTAAAAAACGGCAAAATAATCATGGTTAGACAACACAGGCCAGCTATAAGAGAGGCCTTACTGGAGCTACCCGCCGGAACGTTAGAACCCGGGGAAAATCCTTATTCCTGCGCGGTTAGAGAATTAGAGGAGGAAACCGGGTATAAAGCTGGGAGACTAGAACTGCTAGGTAGTTTTTACGCATCTCCTGGGTATAGCAGCGAAAAGCTATTTGCGTTTGTGGCCGAGAATCTCGTTCTAGGCGAGAAAAGACCCGAAATTGATGAAGATATTACAGTTCTAGAGATTGAGGAAGATGAAGTTTTGGAGATGGTGAAGCGCGGCGAGATAGAGGATTCTAAGACTCTCTCGACTCTGTTCCTCTTCTATATGAAGAAAAAGCTTTTTTGAAGTGTTCGAAATCTTTCTTTCTCATAGTGAAATCATGCTTATAATTCTTAGCTTCGAGCTCGGCTTTTTTCTTAGCTTCGCTGATTCTCTCTGGGATGCTACTGTACCATTCTCTAACCTCTTCCCTCCTTAAAATTTCAGCCATTAACGCTACAACTCTACCGACATTATAAGCGTCCATGCAAGCATTGTCGTCCTCCAGGACATCTCCTTTTTTATGGAAATAGGCTAGGGACCACGGCGGCAGAATAAAACCCATCGAATTCAAAGTTGCTTGTATGTTAGCTATCGTCTGTATGCTTCCGCTGTCGTTTCCGACGGCTATAACTCCGGCTATTTTGCCTTCAACCCAACTCCTCCCCGTAATGTAGATCATATTTTCAAAGACAGTTAACCTGTCGATGAAGTTTTTAACCAACCCGCTCGGAGCATACCAGTAGATCGGCGTCGCTATTATCAATCCTTCGCTCTCTAACACCATCTCATAGATTTTCCGCATATCATCCTCTATAATACAGGGGTACCTGCATGCTAGCTGGTCGTCGCTTACACAGCCGATACAGGGCTTTACTTCAAAATCCACCAGATATATCTTCACTGGTTTAGCTTCTGCATCTCTCACTCCTTCAGCCGCTAGCTCGGCCAGTTTTGACGTATTTCCATATTTACGGGGAGAACCTACGATTATCAATATTTTTAATTCGCGCATAGTCTCACCGCTAAATTACAGAATTTAGGATATTGAAACTAGGTAAGTCGATAAGATAACTAGGATTATTCCTATTAATTGTTTTCTCTGTACTTTTTCTTTAAGCACTAAAGCTGCTAGAATTAAGGAAAGTATGGGCGTACTTGATGCTAGTACAGAAGCTCGAGAAGCTCCAATACTTATCACTGAAAAATAGAAGAGTATAGGTCCTAGTCCCATACCCAAAAAACCGCCCATCACTACGTATTTAAGAGATCCTCCTAAACTCACGATTTCCCTCCTTCTAAAAATAGTATATGGGATTGCAAATATGCCCAGTATAGACGTCCTTGCCAGGTTGAATGTTATCGGTGTTGAGTGATAAAGCCCGATTTTCGTAAACACTACACTTGAACCCCAAAAGAGAGCTGTAAGCAAGCTATACAAAACCCCTTTAACTTTTAAATTCACCTCGCCCGACCCACTGTAGATTAAATATACGCCCGCTACTAAGATTGTTATAGAAATTAATAGATAGGCGGTTATAGACTCCTTTAAGAAGAGCGCTGAGAATATAGCTGCAAAGAGCGAAAAAGAGTATGATATCGGATATGCTATGGATAGAGGCGACTCCTTCAGTGCTAGGAAAAAGAAAGTATCTCCGAGTATTAAGTCAACGAAAAGTGATAAAAACGCTAGAAGTAGGACTTCCATTTTATAGAGTTCGTGTACGCTCCCCATAGCAGCGCTAGCAGTAAGGAGTAAAAGTGAAGTAGGTATGGCTCTCAATCCATTAGCTAAGAATACATCTAATCGTTTTCTTGAAAAACCCTTTTTATAGAAGAGAGCCGCCATTGAGAAAAATAGAGCCGAGCCTATCCCGTATAAGATTCCGAGATATCTCTCGGACATATTCTAGCTAAAAAGCCTACCCGTATATAAGTTGAGTAGCGGCTGATAATTCTCTTTATTGATTAAAAGAGGAACCCATAGAATGGCAGAATGCAGTATCTCAACTTCTCTCTTGCTAGGCTTAATATCCACTTTCTTGAACTTATCGACCTTAACTTCGTACCTTTCGATTATCTCGGCTAGTTCCTGCTCCATTTCGGCTTTTACGCGTTCAAATTCTCTCTCTAGCTCTCTAACTTCTTCTTTTAGCTGTTGTAGCTTCTTTTTCTTAACTCTAATTCTCTCTCTAATCCTCTCCGCCGTAGATAGCTTTGAGAGAGAGGAACGTCTCCTAAATACCGAGAATATGACATCGGCTCCTTTAACAGCTAAAAGCTTCCTCAATTCAGAAATCTCGGTATTCAATAACTCTATTTTTTCTTTTCGTTTTTCAATCTTCTTGCTTAAACTGTCTAATTTTTTCGTATACGAATATTTCTTCCTCTCGAATTCCTTATCCATGAGTTCTCTAAGATGTTTTCTGACTTTTGCTGCAAAAGAGGAAAGAGATTCTCCCGGTTCTGAATACATTTTCAACCCCTCATATGTGAATAGAGATACCCTATAGTTAGTGATTATGAAATCCTTGACCATTCTCACCAATCTTCTACAAAATCTATTCTTAGAATAGGAGTCGGGAAGCTCGAAGAATTTGAAATCTCTTTCCCAGTCAGAGGAAAAATCTGAAACATCAATGTCTTTTGCTGTTAAATCTAAAACGCGATTCTTGGCGAAATCTCTCAGAGATATATTA
>JALURF010000116.1:0-1891 GCA_027017165.1 Thermofilaceae archaeon | reverse complement strand
CTCAACGAGTAATATAATTCTATCTTCATGTTGAATCCGAGGCCTGCTCTTACTCATGGATATTTTAGCTTCAAAGAATAAAACAGGATAATAAGCCTTTACACCATCCAGCTCAGCAATTTTCTTAGCTGGCAAGTAATAACTATCGATTACACCAGCTATCTTGGGAGGGAGAGCAAGCAACTCGCCCCGCTCTTCTTCAATTCTTATCCCAGCTTGTGGAACTTCAAGCTTATCCTTCCAATTTTTCATGAGTTCCTCTATCTGCATAAGTGTTAGCGGCCCGCGCAGGTAGGTTAAAGCCCACCGAGTTTTAAAAAGCACATGCCTATTTTCGTGAACATTATGCACGAGAAAAACCCGCTTAGCTAGAGATGATATAATCCTAGATATCTCCCCCTCTTCAATACTCGTCCCGGCAGTTGAAGAAGCAAGTTTTAATCCCTCCATCACTCTAGCTTTATCATTCTCAGTCTGTAGACGCCCGATCATCCATATCCCGGCGTTTGTAAGAGCTTTATAATCTATATCCACTGGGTTTTGAGTCGACAATACGATACCTACGCCGAAGGCTCTCGCCTGTTTAAGCAGAAGCATGAGAAGATGTTTAGAAGGCGGGTTTCGCGGATATGGCGGTATATAGCCGTAAACTTCGTCAAAATATACCAGTGTTCTTAACCTAGAGGAACCGGCTTTCCGGAACATCCAGCCGTAGAGATTTTGGAGAATAAGCGTTACGGCGAACATTTTTTGCCGTTCATCTAAGTGAGCTAAATAGAAGACTACAGCTCTCGGCTTGCCGTCAGCGGTCCATAGAAGTCTATCGAAGTCTAGTGGAATTCCTTTAATCCAGTTTCTGAAAGTTGGCGAGGCTATAACCCTGTTTAAAGCGATCACTAATTCTCGCCTATCTTTTTCAGGTATGAACATATCTACATCGATAACGCCTATCCTGTTAAATGGGGGATTTAGTACGTATGCTAGAAGTTTATTAAAATCTACGTGCTCTCCTTTACGCCAGCAATATTCTAGGATATGCGAGATTAGAATATGTTCGTTGCTTTTTAATGGATCGGACTCTCTCCCGGCGAGCTGGAGTAGAGCCGAAACTATATTCTTTATTTTTTCTAAGAGTATTTCCCCGTGCTCCTCCCAGTTTAAATCTCCCGGCATATTAAGATCATGAATTACAGAAATAGAGACGCCAGCATCGCTTCCGGGAGTTAATACTATCACTTCGCTACCTTCTACGAGTTTTTTAGCTTTCTCGACGCCTTGCCCATATCTTTCTATGCCTCTACGCCATATTTCCGCTAGTTTTTCTGCATACTCTTCTGGAGTTAAGCCCTCTTTCTTAGCTTGAGTAGGGTCTACCCATTTTAAGAATTCTTTCGATGAGTAGTTAAAGGGTCTCAAAATTACGTTTACAGCATCACCTTTAGGGTCGATGATCACTACGGGTACTCCATGTAGCAACAGCTCCTCTATAAGCACTATAGCCGCTCCTGTTTTGCCGGATCCCGTCATTCCTATTATAATTCCATGAGTTGTTAAATCATCGGGATCTAATAGATAGGGTTTATCTAGTTCTTTAAGTCTTGAGGGATCTACTAACCTTCCTAGATACAATCCTTCATCCAATAGGCTACACCTTTAAGGTATAGGTTTCAGGAAGTTTATATTACTATTGAGCGATTGCCAAAATAGCAATCGCTACACTACTTGTTTACATCAGTGTAGGGTGGGGCTGTCATCTTTGCTCCAATCGTCTCTCCTATCATCATACGGTAGCTCGGGGTCGGGGGCCTAGCGCCGCTCACTTATCACGACAGGGGCGCAGCCTCTTCATCCCCTTAATAGAAAACCTAATACTGTTTAATATTTATTGCCG
>JALURF010000115.1 GCA_027017165.1 Thermofilaceae archaeon | reverse complement strand
CCACGAAGCGCTAAAATATGGTTTTATCGCTTGCGTTGTTCCTCCATGGTTTGTGGAAAGGGCTAAAAGCATCGTTGGAAATTCCGTTAAAGTAGTAACTGTGGTAGGTTTTCCTCATGGAAATACTACTAAAAGAGCTAAACTCGCTGAAGCTAGAGATGTGCTAGAAAAGGGGGCAAGAGAAATAGATATGGTTATGAATATTAACGCTTTTAAAAGTAAACTATACGAAATTGTTGAAAACGAAATTGCAGAAATAGTAGATATCGCCAGAGAGTATAACGCGCTAGTAAAGGTGATAATAGAAACCGCTTATTTGACGGATGAGGAAAAAATCAAAGCAGCACTAATTTCGAAAAAAGCGGGTGCAGACTATGTTAAAACAAGCACGGGTTTCGCTGGGAGGGGCGCGACTATACATGACGTCATATTACTGAAAAAAGCCGTGGGGGATTCTATGAAGGTTAAAGCGGCAGGTGGTATACGCCATCTAGAGGACGCGGTAGCCATGATACTGGCTGGCGCCGATAGGATAGGCACTAGCAGCGGAGTTCAGATAATGGAGGAATACCTGAAATTACGCAAGAGCCTTAAATAGCTTCGACAAACAACTACTTTTTTATACCTCTTTCATCCAATCACTTCATCGATTCCTATGAAACCATCAAAGTCCACGGGTATACTTGGCTACGGCGTCTACATACCAGTCTACAGGATTAAAGGCGAAGAAATAGCGAGAGTGTGGGGGAGAAGTAAAGCCGCAATACCCATACAGGAAAAATCTGTTCCAGGGCTGGATGAAGACTCTATAACGTTTGCTGTCGAAGCTTCCAAGAACGCGATCCAGAGAGCTGGAATAAATCCAGAAGAAATAGAAGCAGTTTATGTCGGGTCGGAAAGTCCTCCTTACGCTGTTAAACCGACGGCTACCGTGGTGGCCGAAGCACTTGGGATATCGCCGCGATTAATAGCTATAGATATGGAATTCGCGTGTAGAGCAGGAACTACAGCTATGCAGAGCATTATGGGGCTGGTGGCGAGCAGTATGATAAAGTATGGGCTTGCAATAGGCACCGACACGGCTCAAGGAAGGCCTAGGGACGAGCTAGAGTATACAGCGGCAGCCGGAGCGGCTGCTTTCATTATAGCTCCTCATTCCTCCGAAAACATAGCTTACATTGAGGGATCCTACTCCTATGTAACTGATACTACTGATTTCTGGCGTAGAGATGGAGAGGTATACCCTAGACACGCTTACCGATTTACCGGAGAGCCAGCGTATTTCCATCACATATACGAAGCCGCGGTGGGGCTTATGGAAGAGCTAGGGCTTAAAAGCTCGGACTTCGATTATGCTGTTTTCCATCAACCTAATGTTAAATTCCCTGTTAGAATAGCGAAAAGGCTCGGATTCCCGATGGAGAAGATAAAAGATGGCTTACTGTCAAACATCATAGGAAACACCTATGCCGCATCCTCTATGATAGGTTTAGCCGCGGTACTCGACGTAGCTAAACCCGGAGAGAGGATTCTAATGGTATCTTTTGGTAGCGGCGCGGGTTCAGATGCTTTTAGCATAGTGGTTCAAGATGCTATTGAGGAGAAAAGAAGGCTAGCGCCGCTAGTGAGAGATTATATTGAGAAGAGGAAGTACATCGACTACGCGGTTTATGCTAGATATAGAAGTAAAATAAAAACTCGGTGATAAGCTTGGAGAAGGTCTTTGTACTGGGAGGCGGAGTGACAAAAATAGGAGAACATTGGAGTAAATCTTTAAGAGATTTATTCGTAGAAGCGGCTCTCAAGGCTGCCAAAAATAGCAACATAGAGCTAAGAGATATGGAGGCAGTCTACGTCGGCAATATGTCCTCTGGTGAGCTTCAAGGTCAGGAACATCTCGGATCTTTAATGGCTACATGGCTGGGAATACCGGGAGTTGCAGCTGTAAAAGTTGAAGCAGCTTGCGCAAGCGGAGGAGCTGTTTTCCATCAAGCTTATCTAGCGGTAGCTTCTGGCGTTTACGACTGCGTGCTAGTTGGCGGAGTTGAAAAGATGACCGACGCTGTAGTACACGATGTAACAGCCGCTTTGATTATGGCTGACGATGCCGAATATACAGCTTTCACCGGAGCGAGTTTTGTCGGCCTTAACGCGCTAGTTTATAGATATTATATGGAGAAATATGGCGTGAAACAAGAAGATATAGCGCTTTTCTCAGTACATGACCACAAATACGCAGCAAATAATCCTTATGCTCAGTACCCGTTTCAAGTATCTTTAGAGAAAGTACTCTCTTCACCGTTAATAGCCGATCCCATCAGACTTTTTGAGTGCGCACCTATAGGGGATGGAGCGGCTGCTTTAATTCTCTGCTCTGAGAGATTCGCCAAAGAAAGTGGTATAAAACCCGAAGTCGAAGTTGCAGCGTCGGCATTAGCCACAGATACCATAAGCCTCGTGGACCGAGATGACTTAACTACCTTGGCTGCTACCGTAAAGGCGGCTAAAAAAGCTTACAAAAAAGCTGGAGTAGAGCCTCGAGATATAGACGTCATGGAAGTACATGATGCATTTACAATATTAGGAGTGATTCACTTGGAAGATTTGGGCTTTGCGGAAAAGGGGAAGGGGTGGAGATTGGTAAAGGAGGGCGAAATAGAGAAAGATTCAAAGATTCCGACCAATCTTTCAGGAGGTTTAAAAGCGAGGGGGCATCCAGTAGGAGCTACTGGAGTTTACCAGGTTTATGAAATTTATCAGCAGTTAACGGGAACCGCGCCTAACCAGGTTGGAAAAGCTGAGGTAGGTTTAGCTCAAAGTGTTGGAGGAGTTGGAGGAACCGTGGTAGTTAATATTTTAAGGAGGGTGAGATGATGGGCATATCTGCTCCAAGTGTCCCGAGAGTGTGGCGGGAGAGGATTATAAAGTATAGACTTTTAGGATCTAAATGCGCTGATTGTGGGAAGATAAGCTATCCTCCAAGGAAAGCATGTCCCCGTTGCGGTTCTACCAACTTAGTAGAAATCTCCCTTCCAAAGAGGGGGAAAGTACTGTCATACACTGTTATCAGAACGCCGCCTCGAGGATATTTAAAGTATAGCCCATACATAATAGCCTTGATAGAGCTAGAGAACGGCGCTAGGATTTTAGCGCAGCTAACTGACGTAGATCCGGATGAGGTAAAAAGCGGAATGGTAGTAGAAGCTGTTTTCAGGCGCTACAGAGAGCAGGGAGAAGACGGGATAATAGAGTACGGTATAAAATTCCGGCCGCCAATCACCTAGATTTTTTCCCTCTAGTATATATTTCAAAAATTCTTCCCTCTTCTAAAACCGTTATAAGGCCGATTATAGCGGAGGTTAATGCGTGATCTGTAGATATCGTGATTCCAGGCGCTAGATCGATTACTAGATCGGCATATCTGAACAATCCCGTAGGCACGCCTTCATGAGCGCCTATTAGCACAACCACCTTTTTATTCTTCTTAAATATATCAATTACCTCGTCCTTAACCGATGTTAAAGGCTTACCCCTTGTCGAAGTTATTACTATAGGCTTATCGATATTATCTCTTACAAACTGATATAAATCCTGGACGAGAATAGGCACTTTACGCGGTTTTTCGTGATAAGCTTTTTTCTGTAACTCGTAACGAGATTTTATGCCCTCATATAATCCTTCGAGAAACAATTTTAGGATATCTCCCTCAATGGGCTTAAAGGGAGTAACGTAGAGAGCGCCTATCTCAAAGGTTTGAGCGGCTCTCCCTATTCTCACACCCATTTTCTTTACCGCTTCCGGTACTCCCACATATGGAATTTGACCCACAATTATCCTGGCAAGAGTCCTCCTTACGTACGGTTTGCCCGGCCACATCTTTTTATGCTCTTCCGCGCCATTAGTGATGGAGATATAGGCCTCGTCTTGAAAGATTTCAATCCAGATAATCTTATCAGGGTAAGATAGGTTTACCGAAGCATTTGTGGCATTTTGCACTGCAGTGCCCGCCGCGATATTAACGTCAATACTCGTATATGGATGAGAGCCTCGTCTTGTAGTCCTCACAGCAAAGGATTCGTTCCTTTCGATATAACCCTTAACTACTTTCGAGATTGTATCAACTATGGATTCTATATCTGATTTACATTTAGCTATGACAGGGAGTATTTTCTCGGCTTCGAGAATTTCTTTTTTGATAGCGTCGATATTCTTTTCTGTAGGTTCTATATTTCGGATTAAGACGATACCTAAATACCCCTTATATCGCGGCAATACTTCAGCCTGAGGAAATAACTCTTGAAGCCTACTCGCAGCTATGTTTTCAAGTCCTCTAATGGTCTTAATTAATATCAATATTCCACACCTAGGTGTAGATTCTAGCTATAAAAAAGCCGGTAGTTCTATTTATATGTGGGAATAATCTACGAACTTTCGAAGACAAACGAGAGTTTCTATATCCCGGAACGCCTAGTACTCCATCGGTCTCCACGACAATTCCATACTCTTCTTCAAGTCTCTCCACGACGGATTCTCCTTCTTTAGGAAGCAGAGAACACGTGGAATACACTATCACGCCTCCTTTTCTCAGATTCTCTACGGCGCTTTTTAACATAGCGTACTGAATATTCGCATACTTGTCGATGTTCACTATACTGCGCAACGCCAATCTCAATCCTGGATCTGAAGATAAAGCCCCGGTATTGCTGCAGGGAGCGTCGACTAAGGCTTTTTTAAAGCGTCTAGACATGCGTAGTTTAGTAGAGTCTAATACTGTCAAATCCGCATTTTTAACATTAAGCTTTCTTAGTAAATTCTTCATTTCCCTCATCCTATTGTAGCTTATATCAAAAGCTAAAATTCTAGCTTTATCAGATGTCATTTGAGCTATTAGAGAAGTCTTTACTCCGGGCGCTGAGGCTAAATCCAGAATATTTTCGCCTACTTTAGGGGATAAAGCGTCTACTACAACAGTACTTCCCTTATCGTGAATTATAATAAAACCATCTTTGGCTAAAGAAGACGAAATCACTCTTTCTCTTCCTTTCACAATTTCAAACATAAACTCGTAGTCTTTATCCCATCGGATCTCAGCTAAGGTAACTATCTTTTTAGCTATTTTCTTTCTGTTCGATTTAAGAGTATTTACTCTGGCCCATGTCACTGGTTTTAGCGTAGCCTTAAGCAGTCTCTCTAATTCTTTTCTCTCCATAACTTTTAACAATTCGTCGATTAACCAATCGGGAATCGCATATTTTACTCCTAGCACTTTTTTAGGGGAAATTTCTTTTAAAAAATCCTCAAACGTGATGTCTTTGATCTCTTTCAGCAACTTCAACATTCTACCTGTTAGCAATCCGCCGGACACTACTTTTAAATCGTCTACTGTAATGCCAAACTTTTTATTCATTAAAAGGGAAAAGGCTACTCTAAAAGCGCACACTCGTCTTAAAGAGCTGGAAATTTTTTCTCGTTTAAGCAGTAAATCGGCTGCCCTGTAGTATAATATGCCGTTTAACGCGTACTCATAGGCTAAGTGTTGATGAGTCTTAGGAGCTATTGAAGGAGCTACTTCTATAAATGCTCTATCAAAGGAGACTTTGCGCCTTTCTATTCTCTCTAAGATTAGCGTAGCGGCTCTAAAAGCATACCTTGACATCATTTCCTTAAGCTAAGTGGGGGAATATGAATGTGTTCGCACATGTGCGTGTACACCACATGCAGCGAGTCTTTTTATCTTTAGAGAGGGTCGTTGATTTAGGTGTAAAGATGAATTTGAAGAAAATAGTGGTATATGGCATCGCACTATTGATTCTGTACCATTTCTCTCGCTACTTAACTTTGCTCGTACTGATGATTATAGCGGCGAAATACATACTTAGAGGCGTTAGGAGTGGAAAAGATAAAGTATCAGGGATTTTAAATCGGCTAGGGATTCTACGCAGGAGTTTTTCAATAAAAAAGAGGATAAAGGATATCGTAAATCATCGAGGAGAATTACGAGGATTAGTTAGAATAGATAGATCATCTACTCTTTATCAATGCGAGAAAGAAAATTTCTATGTTATAGTAAACGGCTTTAAAGCTATACTCTTCTCAATAATCAAGGTAGAAATCAAGGCGGAAAAAAGCCTTGTGGTTAAGACTATAGAGAAAATATACGAACTATTATCTCCCTTAGGCAATAACTTTCGCTTAATACTGAGAAATACAAAAAGCAGATTAATCCTGTACATAGTTCTCTACACGGCAAGCTATACTTTAAGACTAACTCCCGATCTGCTAACCAGAATGATCAGCGAAGTAGATGGTTTACGGAGAGCAGTTGTATTATCGTTATCGACAGCTGGCCTTGAAGAAACTATATTGAATTTTGACGTTGTTCAGAACAGAGAATTGATTGAGGTGATGATCTAATTGATCGACGCGAAGAGAATAAGTTTTGAAGATGTGAATCTGAACGATAGCACTTTAATCTTGGGAAGCTTAGCTGAGCAAACCTTGGCAAATATAGTTCTGGCAGGCGGGTTAGGAGAGGAGTATATCATAATTGATTTTAACGAAAACATGGCTGATATTCTGAAAATCTATGATATACAATTGAACTTTGAATATATAGGTGATTTTCTTAAGAGAAAAATGGGAATATTTAACGGTAACGAAATAGAAATTGTTAAAACGGCGGAATACATAAGGTATTTCCTCAAAACGAATTTTCCTATAACTTTCTTCAGCAATTTTCTAAAGAATAAGGCAGAACGGATTAGTGAATACGCCGGAGTTTTATTAGGCGAGAGGTATTTTCACGAAACGTTATACTTAGCTAAATTACTAAGCATGCTATTTAATACCAAAATCGAAAACTCTTATGAGAGTAGAGGGATAAATCGAGTTTTATTATCTTTTAAGAATTTACCATTTCGTTTGAAAAAATTAACTGCTATCCTACTACTGGATTATCTAGCGGAAGCGGTAAGAAAAACGTTAATAGCGATGCCTGTCACCATTTTCGAGGTTTTCAGTAAAGAAGAGCATCGAGGTATATTAACTCCGCTACTATCTAAAATCCTTCTTGAAAATAAATTAGTAATAGTCGGCGATACTATATCCTATTCCTGGACAGACTATCTATTAAGAATCGATACGGTGATTATAGCCGGTAAAGCATTTCCTAAAGATTTAAACACTCTATCACAACTTTTTCCACAAGCCGGAGAGTTTTTGAGGCATAGAGAATGCGTAATGATATCTCCTAAAGGAGTTTTCTTCTTAGAGGATGGCAAAATATCTCTCCAATACAGTAAAAGAGTAGTTTTGAAACATGCGTACAGGAGTGGAAGCGATTCTGTCTTGGTGCTTAAAGTTCTCAGATTCTTAGATGAGAAGCCTATGGCTAAAAAAGATCTCTTAGCTTATATGTCGATGAATTGGGAGGAAAAAGAAATCGTCATGGCGTTAAATGAAGTTATAGCGCGTAAACTAGCTATCGAATATGTAGGAGCGGATGGCGAATATTGGCTTAGAATAACGCCTCTAGGCAGATACTCCCTAGCTAAGGGGGTGATCGATATTGTCTAAAGTAGCCGTGTGCATAGGTAAAAGGATACCTCGAATTCCAGGGAATACCGTTTATTTAACGCTTTTCGGCGAAAATCCGCTGCCAAACACTTTTCCGATTTACTATTTGCCAGTAATACTTAAAAGCCTAGAATTAGATGGATGGCTTTCTAGAAGAGAAATAAACGAGCTTCTTGAGTTGAGTAGTGGCTTAAAAAGTGGATACATAAATTTCGAAAAACTAGAAGCGCTTTGGGGAGAACCGTTTAAGACTATTAGAATGTTCTTCTATGGAAAGGGAATTCTAATAGAAAACGGGAAAACACTTAGCTTTTGGGTATCCCCGCTTTTCGCCACACTATCAGCAGCATTGGTTGCATTGCTTCATAAAGACGTTTTGGTGATCGCTTGGATGGACATTTTTAATAACAATCAAAAAAATTTCATCTTTAACCTTTTAATGGAGAGGAGCGCAAAGACATTCGTATGTTTTATTAACAAACGTGATAGATCCCTAGCCATTACGGATCACTTGATAATAGATGTAAATAACATAAACGATGTTCAACTAAATGTTCCTCTAAAATATCCCATTGAAAGGATTGATGGCGAATTCATCGAACTGAATAAAGTCAATGGTTTATGGATGCCTACAGGCAAGGTCTATGATTCACTAATTTTTAGAGGAGGATGCATACCGAGACGTCCGCCTGAGGTAAATTATCTAGAGGAGCTTTTTGGAAAAGAAGCTACTCTAGTCTATGAGATTTTAGATGAACTCTTTAATAACATGCCTTTATCTCTCTCAATCTTCCTAAACATTCTAAAAGAATACTTTAAAAATTCGAAAAAAGCGGCTGGAATTCTAAGGTCTTTACTTTCCTTCAAGATAATATCGATATCTCAGGCAAACGTATACTTGACTGAGAGAGGTGTGAATTTCTATGAGAAATTCTCCAAGTCTTAATTATAGAAAAGCTAGGCTTATCGCGAGGGAATTAACAGTGAGAATTATCGAATGTTACCAACCCGATAAGAGCGCAGAAACTATCTCAGGAAAATACGCGTTGAACTACAGGGATACACTAGTATTTATCAAAGCATTTAACGCGCTTAAACAGAAATTTCCTGACAAAAGCGAATCATGGTTTTTGCGAGCGGCTATTAGAGTAGTAGTGGGAGTAATTAAAATTGGGGAATATAAGTGGAAAGTGCCGGGAATCAGAGAATTGGGAGATGTCTATAACTGGTATTTAGTTAGGTATGACGAAAGGTCCAAAACTTACATCTGTGATTGCTTCTCTCATTATGGAGGAATCTATAGGAGACGTAAAGTGTGTACACACGTAGCGGCTGTGATGGTGCGCAGGAAAATGGATAGTCTTCTCATAGAGTTTATAAAGGAGTGAAAAGCATGACTGGCGATAGAATAAAAATTGAAGAGCTTTTAAACTATCCCGGAATAGGTAGAGTTACTTTACACAAATTATCGAAAATAGGTATCGAGTACATTCACGAGCTAACTCTGTTCAATCCAGAGGAAATAATGGAATTGGCCAGTATAGATATCGAAAGAGCCTGTCAAATAATCAGGCTAGCCCGTAAAGTAGCTGGTAAGAAAGCCAAAGTTTTAAACGCTTTAGAATATGAGCGTGTTATGAATAGTCGCGAGCAATTTACCACTGGCGTAAAATCGATTGATAAGCTAGTGAAAGGAGGTATAGCCGTATGGGATATATATGAATTCGCTGGAGAATACGGCAGCGGAAAAACCCAACTTTGCCACCAGCTAGCGGTAACAGTACAATTGTCGAAGGAGAAGGGGGGACTTGCGGGCAAAGCGGTATACATCGATACTGAGGGAACGTTTAGTCCTAGTAGAGTACGTGATATAGCTTCTGGATTTAAACTGAATGAAGAGGAAGTCTTGAGAAACATACTGGTGTATAGGCCGATTAACGTAGCTGAGCTCGAAGAATTAGTAGTTGAACAATTAAGATCGATATTCGACCTCAACACAAAACTGGTAATTATAGATAGCATAATAGCGCTATACCGGGCAGAGTTTAAGGGAAGAGAATGGCTTGCGCGTCGACAACAGAGAATAAACTATCTAATTGACTGGCTTAAGCGATACGCCAACACCTACGACATAGCAGTTGTGTATACGAACCAGGTTTTAAGCCAGCCGGTTCCATGGGGCATAGCCTATAAAATCCCTGCTGGCGGGAATATAGTGGCGCACGCCGCGACTCATCGCTTTTTACTGCGTCGTTTGCAGGATAAATGGGTGATCGAGTGTATCGATAGTCCTAGAATAGCGCGAGGATCATCGGCCTCCTTCAGGATTACAGAAAGAGGTTTGGAGGATATAAAGTGAATTGCCTAGCTTTAATATCCTCCATACTCTCTAATTTTCAAAAAGCAAGGGAGAGCAGGAATTCGTTTACTGTAACCGAACTTGTTAGAGCCCTATCGAGTTCCAAGGGTCGAGGAGTAGGAGCTGAGACTGGTAGAAGAGTTCACAACTTCTGGGGCGATCCATTTGAAATAGCCGAAAGAGAGGAATACTCTTCTCCTTTCCCTTTAGCATACAAACTCGAGGACTATTGGGTTTACGGCATTGCAGATCTCATAAGATTTCGCCGTTGCACGCCCATGGAGGTTATAGAAGTTAAGAGCTATGAGAAATACGATAAATACGAAATACTTCAAGTTATTTTTTACTCATATTTAGCATATGAAGCCTTTATGAGAAGCAGAAAGCCAACGGCATTTCTTGTGCTCGGATGGAATGGTAAGCGCTTTAGGAAAAGAGTATTGGTGGAATGGGATCCAAGTACAGCGCGATGCTTGCTTCTACAAGCGATTAAGAAGAAAAGGATAAAATGCAAACGTTAATTATCTATTATCATGGAGCCATTCGATTTTAACGAAGAAACTTTGAGAATTGCTAGTAATGAAACGCGCTTAGCTATATTAAAAATTCTAAAGGATAGGAAAACGGCCTCTATAAACG
>JALURF010000114.1:13822-26359 GCA_027017165.1 Thermofilaceae archaeon | reverse complement strand
TTATTAATCCCGGTAGGCCTGTTTTGCCTGCTTCAACGCGGGGGTCTCCAAGGTCTCTAAGAAAGTACCAGAGCTCGGATATACAATCGTTTTCTCGCCCTCGATATGTAGATACTATCAAATTAAATTCTTTGAGCATTTTATCTCGCCTATTAAGTCAGCATCTCACATTATTATTTCTTTCATTTTTATACGGAAGCTAAATATAGTTGAATTTTCTTTTTCCTGCATTTTCAAGCTTAAATAAACCGCAAAGGATAAATAGATGTGGTAATGCTTCATTACTCGCCAGGTGTCCTCCATGGCTTTTGAAGAGGAGGAATGGGAAGAATTTGAAGAAGAGGAATGGGAAGAAGAGTGGGAGGAAGAAGAGGAAGAGTGGTAAGATTTCGTGGTGGAAATGGTAGAGTTTTGTCCTAAATGTGGAACCATACTAATCCCGAAGAAGGATAAAGAAAAAATACTGCTCATGTGTAACCAGTGTGGTTACTCCAAGGAATTAAAATCTGGCAAAGGATATAAGAGTAGACATAGAGTAGAAGAAGATAAAAAGATAAAAATTATGGTTATGGAACCCACCACTATGGATAAAGAAAAGATAACAGCGCATAAAGAATTATTGCAAGAATATTATGAAGTCTTGCTGGAGACTATGGAGCAGGAGGAAATGGAGCAGGAAGAAATATAACTTGTCTTTCTTTCCTTAGAGCATTCTTAATCATATTTTAAGAGGTGCCAGACTTGAGAATAGCCGTGATCGACCCAGCGTTATGCAAGCCTAGAAAATGTAATCATGAATGCGTTAGGGTATGCCCTCTCAATAGAACGGGTACAAAAACTGTCTGGATTGACGAGGAGGTTAATAGAGCTATAATTGAGGAGAACTTGTGTACAGGATGTGGTATATGCGTAAAAAAATGCCCGTATAAAGCTATAAAAATCATCAACCTTCCGGAAGAACTGGAAAAAGACCTAGTATACAGGTATGGCCCCAATGCCTTTAAGCTTTACCGCCTTCCTATTCCCAAAAAAGGAATGGTAGTTGGGATTATAGGGCAGAATGGTGTGGGGAAAAGTACGGCGCTCAGAATACTAGCCGGAGAAATACTTCCAAACATGGGGGATTACGGGAAAGAACCCGAGTGGAGGGAAATTATCAAATTTTTTAGAGGATCGGAACTACAGCCCTATTTTGAAAAATTATCTAGGGGAGAAATAAGGGCTGTGCATAAGATCCAGTCTGTGGATAAAATACCGCGGTATGTTAAAGGCGTGGTAGGCGATATCTTGGAGAGAATAGGTGAGAGAGAACATATTGAAAAAATAAAAAGAGATTTAGATTTGGAAAAAATTTGGAACAGAAAAATGGATCAACTGAGTGGAGGAGAACTTCAGAAAGTAGCTATTGCTGCAATGGCGTTGAGGGATGCTGATATATACCTAATTGACGAGCCAGCTAGCTACCTAGACGTTAAAGAAAGGCTTAGAGTTGCTAGATTAATCAGAAGCTTAGCGGCGGAGGATAAGTACGTGGTTATAGTCGAGCATGATCTAGCTGTACTCGACTACACGTCCGATTTGGTTCATATAATATATGGAGAGCCGGGAGTTTATGGAATTGTAAGTCTGCCTCGAGGAATAAGAGCGGGAATAAACACTTATCTGAGAGGTTTTCTTAGAGAAGAAAATATACGAATACGAAATGAGCCGATAGTGTTTCATTTAAGGCCGGCACCCACAGAGTGGAAGCCCGAAGCCACATTGATCTCCTGGACGCGTCTTATAAAGAAGTTTAATGGTTTTAAGCTGGAGGTGGAGCCGGGGGAAGTACACATTGGAGAGGTTGTAGGCGTGCTCGGACCTAATGGGATAGGCAAGACGACTTTTGTTAAAATACTTGCCGGAATTCTTGAGCCTGAAGAAGGACGAGTAGAAACAAAGAAACCCGTTTCAATAAGTTATAAGCCTCAGTTCTTATCCGAGATTAAGTATGAGGGATCTTTTAGAAGTTTTTTCATTCGAGAAACAAGAAAAGATCCAGAGGATCCCTACCTTAAAGCAGAAATAATACGTCCTCTAAGACTTGAGCCACTGTTCGACAGGGATCTTTCAGAAATGAGCGGTGGAGAACTACAAAGAGCTATGATAGCTATAACTCTTGCTAAGGACGCCGATATCTACCTCTTAGACGAGCCAATGGCTTACTTAGACGTGGAGCAGAGATTCGCCGTCGCGAAGATCGTTAAAAGATTGACCGAAGAAAGACAAGCCACCACATTTGTAGTAGAACACGATATTATTGCTCAAGATTTCGTGTCAACGAGTGTAATGGTCTTCTCCGGCATTCCTGGGAGAGAAGGACACGCTTACCCGCCTCAAGGATTAAAGAAAGGAATGAATTTATTCTTAAAAGAAGTTGGAGTAACTTTTAGAAGAGACCCGGATACTAAAAGACCAAGGATTAATAAAGAAGGATCGTGGCTCGATAGATATCAACGTGAAATTAACGAATATTACTACGTTTCTCATCAAAGCAATATAAAAGAGGATTAAATTTCTTTGCTGTTTAAAAAATCGAAGAACTGCTCTTCTTTAAAGAAAATCCTTGTGGAGAAATATTCAAAGAAAGGACTTACCCTATTCGAGGGCGTGAAAACTAAATATACGTCTTTGTTATTCGTAAAAGAATAGATTATTTCTGATAAGACACCTGGAGATAGAGTAGGTAGCGTGTAGTAAACGACTACAACGTCGCTTTGATCTATCAACATAAAATCCCTTCTCACAGTTTGATCTCTCAAATCTTTCTCTACCTCCATTACCTCACTGAGTGATATGCGGAATCCATTCATATCTACATATTCTTTGCCTTCGCTAAGAGCTTTATAAGCCTCGACTAAGAGTCCATAATCGTCTATATATCCAGGATCAAAAACTACAAAGTACTCGGATAATTTCTTCTTGAACTTTGATACTCTTTCCATATAGCTCTCATAGTCTTCGACATGGGTCATGGGATAGCTTAGGTAAACCTTCTTTTTCCGGCTAAAAAGTATATCGTAGAGGGTAGAGGGAGGCTGTCGTCTAGGGATTACATAAAAGGGTTTTCGTTGATATTCTGCCAAGATTTTCGTGATAAATACTTCTTCGTCTTGCCACGTAATTATATCTCGAAGTCTTAACCTTCCTCTCCATTGTCTAGTGTTTTCAAGTCTTTTCTTAATATCGACTATGCTATCTATTACGGTTATAAATAGATCGGGTGAAAGTTTGTTAAGATAGAAAAAATCGAAAGCAGGAAGCAGGTATCGTCTCCATCGGAAACTAGCATGGGTGCTCACAACGTATATTCCGGGTTTTTTCTCGACTTCTCCGATAACTCGCTCGAAAACGGCAGCTCTAAGCCACTTAAGTGTAAGCTCTGATAAATCGAGAATTTTCTCTTCTTTAATGTCTTGTCCAAGTTTTTTCGCTGTTTCGAACATTAAATCTCCTATATTTATCATTTTAATATTCTGCGAATACTTTTCTTCGCTCCATTTGACGAATTCGCGGAGATACTCAGCTCGGCCACTACCACTTATCCCAGTGCAGAAAATCTTCATAAATCCTCCCGAGGACAGTTTTAAGAAATAGGCTTATACACTATTCCGAGTTCATCAGCTATTTTATAAGCTTGTTCAATCTCCTTGTATGTTAGGCGGCGAGCTATATCCTTATATTTGTCAGGATATCTTAAAACTAGGTGTTCAGGTCGGTACTGATCCATAATGTTCACTAAAGCTCTGGGGCAATTCTCGGCTATCCACTTTAATACAGGTCTTGTACAACAGTCGGTATGATTAGGTAAAACTAAGTGCCTTATGATTATGTCACCTGATTCGCAAGCAATTTTATGATTTCTAGCCACTATATCAAAGTAATTCTTAACTTTGGACAATCTAAATGCGCATTCATTATTGCCATATTTAAAATCGGGAAGCCAGATGTCAATTATATCTTTTAAAATCTCCATAGATTCTATTGTTAAATACATGTTACTGTTCCAGAGCAAAGGGACATTCGTAGACATATACTTAAGGGACCGGATTATAGTGTACAGTTGCTGATCAGGGTTTCCTCCTACATAGTTTATATTCCGAGCTCCTCGAGCACGCAATCCTTCGGCAATTACCGCTAATTCTTTTGGTGATACCAAGCGGCCGTTTCCAGGATTTGTCGATATATCCCAATTTTGACAGAAAACGCACTTAAAGCTGCAACTTGTAAAGAATATAGTTCCAGAAGGTACCAGGGGGGCTTCCTCACCTATATGGAGGAAGGCTGAGGCGACTCTGGCACTAGAGTCAAGTCTGCATATGCCTTTTTCTCCTTTTAATCGGTTAACGCTGCATCTCCATTCGCATAGGCAGCATTTCGAGATCATCCTCTTTACTAATTCTATTTTTAAATCTAGGAAGCTATACTCCGGTTCGGGAATATCTTCTAATTTTTCCTTCTCTCGAATAATATCGTAGTAAGTTTGTTTAAATATTTTAGAAGCTTTTTTATGAAGATTCCAAAGTTCCTTAGTTTCAAGATTTGAGGGGTTTTCTTCCACATCTATTTTCTTTACAACTCTATATTTAGCCGGTCTGAGGTCTTTCATGACTTCGTAGTAGTGGTTAAGCCTTTTCTTGACTTCTGAATTCCCCCAGATATTTAATGCGTCAGGCCTTACGAGTATCCACATATCTTCTCGTTTATCTACGGAACCTTCACAAATATGTATTTCCTTATAATCCCTAAAGATTTATTAAGTAGGGCATTTTCTCATCACGAGGTGAAACCATGATCAAGTACCCTATAATCTTAATAAACTTTAAAGCGTATCGGGAATCCAGCGGCAAAAAAGCGGTAGAACTGGCTAAGACGGCTGAAAAGGTATGGAAAGAGACAGGGATAACGGTCGGCGTAGCTCCTCAATTGACGGATCTTGCAATAGTTGCCCGTGAGGTCGATATACCTGTATTCGCTCAACATGCCGACGCTGTAGAGCCGGGTTCGGCGACAGGTCATATCACTTTAGAAGCTATAAAGGATGCCGGAGCTATAGGAACTATACTTAATCACTCAGAGCGGAGGATAAGAGCGGATCAGGTAGATTTTCTAGTTAAGAAAGCCAGGAAGTTAAATTTGGTAACTGTCGTATGTTCTAATACTCCGGAAGTTACCGCCGCTATGGCTTCTCTTTCACCAGACATGGTTGCCATAGAGCCGCCAGAACTCATAGGAACCGGTATACCCGTTTCTAAAGCAAAACCGGAAATAGTCTTAAACTCCGTTAAACTAGTGGAAAAAGTTAATCCAGAAGTCAAAGTTCTATGTGGAGCAGGAATAACTACCGGAGACGACGTTAAAGCCGCTATTAATCTAGGGACAGTCGGAGTGCTTTTGGCTTCTGGCGTAGTAAAAGCTAAAGACTGGTATAGTGCAATAATGAATTTAGTAGAGCCCTTATTAAAATAGCATCGATGTTCTTTGCCAATAATTATTCAGATAATTTTCTATCATTATTCAACCAAAATCTTAAAAACTCCTGGCAACATAGAATCATTGGGTCCGACGCCACGGGGCCAGGAAACCCCCAACGTGGCCCAGCCAGGAAGGGCGGCGACCATACTGCTGTACGCCTTCGGAGCCGTAAGTCCCGGGTTCGAATCCCGGCGGGCCCGTCCACAACTACTTATAGAGTGATTAACGAAGTAGATCAAGAATCTAGATTATGGTGAGAGCTTGAAAGTGTACATAGAGGCGTATGGATGCTGGCTGAGTAAGGGAGAGAGTAATATAACTCGCACAATTGTAGAAGAGAATGGAGGAATCTTAGTTAATGGTACAGCTGAAGCTGACGTCATCGTAGTACATACCTGTGCAGTTAGAGGAGATACTGAGCGTAAAATGCTTGCGAGGATAAAGCATCTTGCTAGGGTTTGTGAAGCCAAGAACAGTAAATTAGTGATTACTGGATGTTTAGTAAACGTCAGACCGGCTACGCTATCTCGAATAGCTCCCTCAGCTAGCCTAATCGAACCGGGGTATCTAGATAGCATATGGGAGGTAATAACTTCTCCCGAGAGGAAGCTGATCGTGAGGAAATATAGGTGGGAGAGATGCCGCCTACCAGCCTATAGAGAAGAAATATGCTATATAGTACCTATTCAAAGTGGATGTTTAGGCGATTGTGCGTTCTGCATAGAGCCTATAGCTAGGGGGAAGCTTCATAGTTATCCTCCAGATCTGATAGTTAGTGAGGTATCTAAGGCTGTGAGGAAAGGTGCTAAAGAGATCTATCTTACTGGTCAAGATGTCATATGCTATGGACTAGATAGGAACACTAGTTTACCCGAGCTTATTGAGAGTATATTGAGAAAAGTTGAAGGCGAATACTTCATTAGAATAGGGATGCTTGAACCCAGCCTTACAGCCAACTACATAGACAATATACTAGACTTAATGAAAGATGAGAGAGTCTATAAATATCTGCATCTACCCCTGCAGGCTGGCAGCAATAAGATACTAAAACTGATGAATAGGAAATATTCCGTTGAGGAATACCTCAGCATAACCAGTAAAGCTCGAAAATGCATACCGGATATCACCATAGCGACTGATATTATCGTAGGATTTCCCGGGGAGACCGAGGACGACTTTAAAGAAACCGTTATCGCCTTGAAGAAAATAGAACCAGATAAAACGCACATAGCCAGATATACTATTAGACCTTTTACGGCGGCGGCTAATATGAAACAGGTTCCTGAACCAATCAAGAAAAAACGATCGAAAATTCTCTCAAAATTAGCCGCTGAAATAGCTTATAAGAGGAATCTCAGGCACGTGGGCAGGATTGAGAGGGTTTTGGTAAACTCTATGGGTCATGATTCATGTTATATAGGGCGAACTCTAAATTACAAGCCAGTTGTAATTCCGTTAAAGCCCGAGTTAGGAATAGGCTATATAGGATATTTTAAGATAGAGTCGGCTACACCGATTTATTTAAAAACTGCTCTTTAGCTCGGGCTTAGTTTATAAAAACTATTATATTCTTCTACCGCATGATTGCTAAGGGATGAATTATGATTGTGGTTGCTGGACCTGCCTCAAATGGTATTGGCTTTAGACTCAGCAGGATACTAGGAAGCAAATATACCAGAGTATTAACGAAAGTTTTTCCGGATGGAGAGACGTACATAAGGATTGAGGATGAAGTAAAGGAAGAAGATGTTATCGTGGTTCAATCTCTTTATCCACCACAAGACAGGCATTATCTACAATTACTGCTTATCATGGATACAGTGAAAGATTTAGGGGCTAAAAGTTTAACAGCAGTAGTACCCTATATAGCGTACGCACGACAGGATAAAAGGTTCTTGCCCGGTGAAGCTATCAGCATAAAGACTATTTTAAGGGGTATAGAACATGCGGGGGCTGAACGTCTGATAACAATAGATATTCATAACGATAAAAGCCTGGAAGAATGGCTTAATATAGACTATGCAAACTTATCTGCGGTTTCTCTTTTAGCGGAGTATTTTAGAGGAAAGATGGAGAAACCTCTGGTTTTAGCGCCCGACAAAGGCGCCTTAAATAGAGCTAAAAAAGCGGCGAGTATTTTAGGTTGCGAATACGATTTCCTAGAGAAACATAGAGATAGAGTGACGGGAGAAGTTACTGTAAAACCTAAGGAAATGATGGTTACGAATAAAGATGTCTTAATAATTGACGATATTATAAGTACGGGAGGAACTGTCGTATTAGCTACTAGAGAGCTTTTAAAGTTGAATGCTAACCGTGTCTATGTAGCTTGTACACATCCTCTTTTTGCCGGAAGTAGTTATGAAAAAGTTTTATCGTCGGGTGTGGAAGATATAGTAGCTACGGATACAATACCATCTCCTGCATCGCGCGTATCCGTAGCGCCTTTAATCGCGGAATATCTTGAGAAAAAATTATAAAACAGTATTTTAGCTTTCAAACTATCCTATACTTTCATCCAAGTAGTCTTATCCTTCGAATCCATGAGTTCGATGCCCATTTCATGCAATCTTTCTCTTATCCAGTCGCTCAGTTCATAATCCTTTCTTTTCCTCAATATACTCCTGACTTCAACTATTAAATCTACTAAATCTTCGACGTTAATGTCGGTGAAGGTCTCCGCTAAATGCTTATCTAATACTCCAAGAACCGCGTTAAATTCTTTAAGCAGAGTCAGTGCCTTTAAAGCCACAGCATTTTCCGGTTTCGCAGAAATCTTGTTAAAAACTATGTTCGTGAGTTTATATACGTAGCTGAAAGCTTTGCTTGTATTGAAGTCGTCATCCATTGCACTATAAAACCCCATTCTTAACTCATCTAGTTCTTTTATTACGTCGAGTCCATAATCACTTAGCTTGTAGCTAGCTTCGGTCTCTTTAATTAATTTTCTGAGGGTGTAAACCGTATTAGCGAGTCTCTTATAGTTGTGTGCCGCTTGTTCTAAAGCTTCTTCCGAGAAGGATAATATAGTCCTATAATGCGCGGTAGCCAGCCATAGTCTGATAACTTCTGGACTCCACTTCTTAAACGCGTCGCGGAGAGAAATTATATTGCCCAAGGATTTACTCATTTTTTCCTCTTTAATAGTCAACATGCCGGTGTGCATCCAATACTTAACCCATCCTCTTATTCCTAACGCAGCTTCGCTTTGAGCTCTTTCGTTTTCATGATGAGGGAATATTAAGTCCGAGCCTCCACCATGAATGTCGAATTGTTTACCTAAATACTTACTGGACATAACGCTGCACTCTATATGCCATCCCGGCCTGCCCGGTCCCCAAGGAGAATCCCACCAGGGTTCCCCGGGCTTAGCGGCTTTCCACAAGGCGAAATCATAGGGTTTCTTCTTCTCTTTTGTAAAAAGTTCTTGACTCCAGAGCTTTTTCTCATATCTTCTACTTAGTTTTCCATAGTCATCATATTTATCTACTTCAAAATAGACGCTACCGCTAGGCGCGACGTAGGCATAGCCTTTATCGATTAGAACCTGTATGAACTCTATGATTTCTTGTATATGCTGAGAAACGCGTGGATGCAGATCGACCTTTATATTCAATTTCTTCAGAGCATCCATGTAGTCCCTAGTATAGGTATCTACTATTTCCTCCCAGTCTACGCCTTCCTCCCGTGCTCTATTTATAATTTTATCGTCTATATCAGTTATATTCTGTACATAAAAAACATCGTAACCTCTTAACTTGAAGTACCGCCTTATAACGTCAAACGCCACATACGTCCTTGCATGACCCAGGTGGCTATAATCGTAGACTGTGGGCCCACACACATACATTAAGACTTTGCCTTTTTTCACTGGGTTGAAAGGCTCGAGCTTTCTGCTAAGAGTATTATATATTTGCAACACAATACTGACCACCGGACATCGTCATTTACGTAGATTCCTTCATATATAGTTTTCTTCAATTAGAATAATGATGCTAGCCCGGTCATGGGCAATCTTACATTTTAACGTAGTTCAACACGAATTTTAGTATTGCACTTTTCCATAAAAAGTCTTAGCTGCTTTACCGAAAAATGTTAAAAAATGACGTCATGAAATCAGCAAATTAGCGCTGAACGCCTATAATGCTAGATAAGACCAGTGTAATATCCTCGTATTTCTGCTGAACGCTAAATGAAATCTTCTATAAAATAGTTACCAATGATGGAGTTCGGTGACAAGATGGGTAATCTATCTAAAGTTGCAAAAGTAGCCCTACAGATTAGAATCCCAGTAGATTTAGATCAAAAATTTAGAGCAAAAGCCGCCGCTAAATATGGTCTACGCAGAGGAGCTCTCGAAAAGGCGCTAACAGAGGCTATTTCGCTATGGCTAAAGATGGATGAGCAGGGTGGGTTGGCGAAATGAAGTACTCATATCTATTCACAGTACTAGCTATTTTATCATTGACATTATTGACGCCGAGCCCGGCATATGCTTTCCCAGATAGAGAGGCCTATTACGCTAAAGTGGACTACATAGTATCGAGCAAGTTTATTATAAATTTAAACTTTCAAGAAAATGATGTAAAAGAAATAGCGGCTCCTCCTCCTCCAGCTGGCTATAAGTTAGCCTATATGGAGATAACGGTCGCTGAAGGGATTCCCAGCGATTTAGTCGCGATAAGATTTGATAGGAAAATAGAGAATAACGGTGCCGTGACTTCGCTAATATCCTTTGATGGTTATATCAAGTTAGCATATGGCGGTAAGAGCAATCTAACAGTCTCAGCGGAATTGAAATGTTCATACATCAGAACGGAGTGGAAAGCTATACCTAGCAGTGGGAGGGTTATAGTGGACGTGTACCCTCCCGACGAGCCGTTTAATTTGGAAAATCTAACCGTAAGAGTATCAGTTGATAATTATGCTCCATACATTATCAGTGATGTTAGATCTCCAAGCGGAGAAAGCATCCTGGCTCCCGAGTTTCAAGAGATGTTGCATCCTAATGCTGTTAAAGCGGATTTAAAAAATTTGGAACTCAACTTTGGATACGGACTTGAAGATGGAAGTTATGAGGTGATATTCAAATACGGTGAAGAATATGAGCTTCCTAACGTCTTTCTAGCCAAAGAAGTCGAATTCTATAATGGAACGATAAATGCCTTTGAGACGAAAACTTTCACCGCATCCGTGGCAAGTGATTGGACGACCATAGGGTATATAGTTGTGTTATATAGCTTACACCCAGTCGGTGGAGGTAAAGCGGAGGTATACGTAGAGGCGAGTATGGCGGATTACGTGTATTTCGAAGATAAGATAATCAGGATAGAAGGAGTTTCCTACCTTATTCCACCACTGAACTTTGAGCTATGGGTAAAAGCGTATATTGTATACGGTTCGTGGTTTAAAGTAGTGAGCAGGTTTAAGAAACCAGTCAACATACTCTACGCGCCAGTCGCTATTAAAAAGGTCGGTGAATGGACTAGGCAAGGAGTAAAAATTAGAGTGTCGGAAAACGATATCAAAGATTCGATATATGCATATTTGGTCGTTCAACTTCCATCGTATGGAAAGATAAAGAACGTAATAACTCCAGGCGGGGGAGCTCTTGGCGAATATAAAGATAGTCTATTACCTTGGGCTTCAACTGTTAGAGCTATCAGCGTGGCTGATAGACAGGCATATATACAAATTAAAAATGGTGAAGCTGCTGAAGTCGGGACTTACTTTATAGAGATAGAATGGTCTCCAATACGGATAAAGGCTGTAGACGCCGATGGAAAACCCTTGAGAAATGCCATTGTCAGGCTTAGAGGACCCATAGACATAGAGGGTGAGACTGGTGAAGATGGGATTGTTGAGGTCTCGGTTTACCATCCGGGCATATACGAGGTAGACGTTAGGTATAAATCGGTGTATGTAGGGGAGGCAAAACTTTTCACAATAACGAATACGGACATAGAAATCGAGTGCAGGGTATATAGTCTGGAAATCGAAACTGTAGATATGTGGGGTAATGCTCTCTCTGGTACGGAGATTGTCGTGAAAACAAGTGAAGGAAAAACGGTATTCTCCGGAGAAACGGGTAAAGGAGGATTGCTCAAAATAGAGCAAATACCAGGTGGCGAATATAACATAGAAGCTTACTATAAGCGCATTAAAACGGATTTCAGCGAAACAATAGACTCCAGCAAAAAACTTAGATTAGAACTCGATGTAGCATTTGAGATACCATTCCTAGGAATTCCTTTAAGCAAACTAGAGAGCATAGTAGCTACAGCGAGTACATTGGGTTTAGGATTTACTAGCTTCCTAGTATCTCGTAAAAAGAAAAAGAGAGAAGAGGAAGAGGGGCTCATAGAACTTGAAACTTTCGAATAAATAAACTTTCTTTTTCTCACCATGTCGTACGAATATAACTTGGAAAGGGTCCAGTTAGAGAGGGGAGAGGAAGATAATTTCTTAAATTTCATGGCTGGACTGCTTAAAGAAGCTTATGGAGAGAGTATAGTCTACCTTGATAAGTTCGAATACCAAGGCATTCCCAGCCTTTTAATCCAATTGGGGAAAAAGGGCAGGGCATATGTAGAGGTATTGATCACGGTTTACAAAACACCGCGCATAAAAATCGTTGCTTTAAACAGAGAAAACGACATCACCATACGAAGAACGATCAATACTATAATTTCGCTCGCTTCTTCTTATAGACGAAAAAGCACGTTGTACTACGTCTATGTCTGTGGAAAAGACTTTTATCCTTCGAGATTCAAATGGATGACCGGTAAAGTTACAGAAATCATATTCTCAAATAATATGGTGTTCTTTTTCGCTCTCTCTATAGTTCTATCTTCAATAATTCATCTATTTCTAAATGATCTCCATACGTTTCTGACACTTTTTTCTATTCTCTCATTATTTCAATTTATTTCACATAAAATTCCAGCAATTATCTGTGATTGGAATATTTCTTCTGAAAAAAATAGCGTATTTATTATCGGTATTTCCCTGCCATTAAAAACC
>JALURF010000114.1:0-13812 GCA_027017165.1 Thermofilaceae archaeon | reverse complement strand
GGCTTTTCGGACATGACAATCATTGATGCGCTTTCTTGGATGCAAGCGGGGGATAAATCACTCAAAAAAATGTACGATATTAAAAAGAAGATTTACGACTTTGTCGTGAATAAGGAAAAAAAGAAAATAATCGAATTTTTCTCTAACTTTCACAATGTAACTCTCAACGAAAATGACATATTTATCATAAGAAGAAATGTTTTTGCATTAGTCAGAGAAATTTCTCTAAAAATGAACTTACATCCTCCAAAAATTTTTCTAAAAAAATCTTTGGATTTGAATGCCACAGTTATGGGTCTTTTCCGCAAATTTTCTACATTAACCGTTACTGCAGGCTTAATAGCGGAACTTGAAGAAGAAGAGCTTAAAGCCGTACTAGCTCATGAAATTAGTCATATAAAGCACAGAGATACCCTTATTTTCTACGCTTTAACAGGCCTGTTATACTCTGTACAATTCTATTTGTTTTTTATCGAATTACCAATGTTATTCACGATAGGCGTACAGGCAACGATCACGTTCGTGTTCTTAACTATCTTCTTCTTTGTAGCTAAGATCATGGAAATAAGGGCAGATCTCGAAGCTACAACAATAAGCGACTCACTACATCTTGCCTCTGCAATAGAAAAAACTGTTCTCTCGGAGACTATTAAACATGCCAGATTGAAGGAATGGATATCGTGGACCCCACATCCCCCGCCAAGCTATAGAATACACATATTACGCAAAGAATTCATGAGAAAAAGCGGGTGGATACAGGCATTTAAATTCTGTTTAAGGGGTCTACTCAGGAGTATTGTATGATACTCGTATATACATGACATGGTATGCTGTATTATATTGATTATTTATTGAAAAACGTATTTACTGAATTAATTACATCAACATTTGGTGTCGTAATGTACTCTAGGATAAAGGAGGTAATGAATATAATTGATTCCTTGATAGCAAAGGAGGATCTAGATGAAAATACTCGAAAAAACTTGTTAACATCAAAAAAGTTGCTAGTTGAAGTATTAGACGACTTACTCTGTTTGCGGGGTTGTCTTAGAGAATTGAATTTTATTTTCAGCGAGACTATGAAAACTCTGAATATGGAGAAGGGGGGTGGAGATTTTGCATTCGAAGTTCTAAGAGATAGCATGTATTCGGAGCTGAATTTTAAGTGGAAAAATGACAAGAGAATCATAAAGATAGAAAATGTGATCGGCTAAATCTTAATGATTTTTAACTCTAATTTCTCCAATATAGGGAGAAGGTAATCTCTATGTTTTCTCTTCATACCTTTCCAATCCAGCAAAGCATACTTCACAATTCCTCTGGTTCTCTCCACCATTTGTCTTACCATTCCCACGTCAATATAGTCTAGTACATATTTCGGCGCTATGTGACCGACAGGAAGATCCCTTTTCAAAACTTCTCTAGTTATTTTAGGCGCGTAATGGGGTCCGCCAAAAGCTATACATGCATCTTTCTCTTTATTTTCCATAGCCGCTGCCATTATAGCAGACGCAGCGGCAACGCCAGCGATCCTATTCTTCCATTCTTCATATCTACTGCCTATTTCAACGAATACGACCGCTGTTTTTCTAAGATAGGGACCATGATGGGTTGCTTCGTAACTAACTTCCCAATTATCTAAGTTTAAAACCTCCTTATTTCTAACAAGTTGTTTTAGCGCAGCTAGCATGGAGATGGGAGATGATATCGAAAGCTTTCTTGGTTTACCGCCCATTTTTACCTCCTCCGTGAAATTGCCTGTCGCGTGAACAAGTAATGATGGTAATTTTGCTGAGGACTTGTGACGACTTGCAAAAATGAAAACATCGAAATCTAGCTCTTTTTCTAAGAAATCTGCTTCTATAAGCTCTTGATCTATTGTTATGAGTTTTACGTCCTTAATCTTCCAAACACTTTCTCCGAACGCTTTTTCATCGGATTTTTCAAAGGGGTAGTTTGATAGCAGCACTTCTCTAATATTCATGCTAGCAGGGTCTAGAGTCGAAGTTATTATGGCAACTCTACCAGTTATCATAGCATTTTTATATCATAGGGTATGTACTTATATTAGCCGCGGCCGATGACGCGGGGCCCAAGCGTGGAATTATGACGATAAAACTGCTGCGAGGCCGACGGTAGATGTGGTGTTGAATTTGAGGAAAAAACGAGGGTTCGATAGTCGAGGTAGAGGACAGGTCAGCAGAAAGGAGATAGCTAAAAAAAGGCTAAAAAGTTATCAACTTCAATCAATTCTTGTATTCATGTTAGGAGTTATAGCTTCCATATTCGTACAGTACCTAGTAATCAACAACGACATTAACGCAATATTTGAATCCATATCTTGGCTGGCTGTCGCTATAATGTTGGCTACAACTTTTATGGCTATAGCTATCTATATTAAGGCGTATTCTTTTTACCTGTATTCTAGACTTTTCGATATAATATCTACAATGGCTACTTCTCCAGCACGATACGAAAAAGAAGCTGTATCGACAGCGCCTGTACAGCCTTCCGTTACCCGTCCGATAACTGAAGTTGTGAAATCTCAACCTAAGCAATCGTACGCTCGAGTTTCCGAGGTCCATCGCGAACCTTCCGTGACACGAGGTAAAGTATGTCCATATTGTGGACGTGAACTTCCACTAGGAGATATACACGTTTTCTGCCCATTTTGTGGAAAGAAATTAAAGTAATTTAATCTTCAAGATTCTGCGTGTAAACTAATACGGCAATACTAAAAAGGGAGAAAATAGCTAAGAAAATTACCGCATGTTCAATCATTTTATCATAGCGCTTGAGTTCTCTAGTTATAGTAAGCGATGTAGAGGAGGGTAAAGTTATAGTCAAATACTCGTTAGGATCTCCATTTCTCATAATCGCTAATACTATTACTCTATCTGAAACGTTAATTCCAGCTCCATCAATATAAGGGGATTTACCGTACGGCATTTTTACGGTAGTATCCACAGGTACGCAGCCCTCTTCTATACATGCTACAGAGAATATATGTAAAGCCGAATTTCGGTAATTTAAAGTCAAGGAATCCGAGGATATGTTCATTAAAAGATTCTCGTTGTATACTATAGCTAAGCACATGAAAGAGGGTATTCTTTCGAGTCTCAACAATGCAGTCACTAAAGTTGCCCTATCTCCACACGCTCCTCTTTTTTCACGAAAAGTCTCAGCTGGAAATTTTATCTTATATGATCGTTTATCATAAGCTATGTTCTCATCGACCCACTTAGCAACCGCATGTATGTATTCACTTGTAGAATAGGCTTTTTCCTTTAAGCTCTCAGCCAAATCGATAATTAATTTCCAGGAGGTTGCTTGATCCTCTCCAGACCAGAAACCTTCCAAGCTTGTAGATGCAAACTGCCTTAAGAAATCCAAATCATTACTGCTAGATGATGAGAGTGTATACATTCTCCTATTTAAAGTAAAACCATTCTCTGCCCAGTAAACCGATATTCTCTGTACAACAGTTATATTGATAGATTCTCCCGGTTTAAGTCTATACGGGGGGGTTCTCACAAAAGCGTCTCCATTCTGCTTAATAATACTGCATTGCACCGTGATATTTCTCCCATTCAGATACACAGCTATACTCTCTAATCTCTGCCAGCCAGGAATATCTGGCACTACGTACTCTCTAACACCATCGTCTAATCCTACGTATACTTCGGTTAATCCCTCATTTTTAAATACAAAAATAGTCTTATATTCGTAAACAGTAATTCCTGAGTCTAATAGCGCAAACATTAAGACTAAAAAGAATGGAAGCAACAATGAGACCATAACTATTACTTTAATTCCGCTCAAGCCGTTACGAGATTTTTTCCTAATAGCCCCCATACACAATACCCTTAAGACCATAGCACATATTTAAGATATAACTCGGAAAGTTTTATGCTAAATTTTTAGTAAGTCCTCGATGCACATTTGAATAGCTTTTTCTACTTCTTTGCGGCTACTAGGGCTGATTTCCGAAATTCGTTTAGCACACATCTTTACGGCATTTTCGATCTTTAGTTTATCGTTGAGCCACAAATATGCTATGTAAGCCTCAGCTAGATCTTGAGGGGACATAAAGCCTCTTTTTATTCCAGCCCGGTCATAGACGGATAGCCACGCACTTTTTAAAGTTTCGTTCTTTACTTTTAATCCGGTAGGTTTTCTGTAGAACATTGTAAGGGCGGCTGATACCACAAAATTAATTATGGCATCTCCTAACTTAGCCAGATTCCTATCTAATTTCTCAACTATTTTATTTTTTTCTCTCATTTAAAGTCGCTAAGAATTTATCTTTTATAATCGTATAAATGGATTCTATTTCCTTCGAAGCTTCCATGAGAACTTCTTTTGGTTTTTTAATTCCATCTGTTCTAACAATGATCTGGGGTACGCCTATTAACGGATGTTCAATTTTATACGCGGCGAATCTCACATGAGGATTTTTATTTAGTATATTCACCAATAAGTTACAAAACGTATGATCTTCGCTTGGCAGCTCAAACTCCAACACATTTTCCTCTTCTCTAATAATTCTTATCTCCATATTCTTCACACAGTTCCACTATCTTACTAATAGCCTCTTTATAACTCATCTTTAAAGATTTCCTCCCTGAATTACTATCAAGGAAGATTATGCCATTCTTGATTAATTTTTCGGTCAATAATGTAACATCCATTTCACAAACAGTCATTGCTATCGCTACCACACGTCGAGCCATCGGAGTATATCCAGTCAGTTCTAAGACTCTCTTGTAATTTTTTGAGAATAACTCGGTTATCTTTAAAACTTGATCGAAATCGGCTGTTGTTTCTATGTACTCTTCTCTTATTCTAGCTTCAAAACCTTTAAGCTTCAGTATATCTACGATAGAATTTATGGGAATGCTCGTTTCCAGTACTGCACTACGTAGCAGTCTAGCTATAGAATGCCTATAAAGTCCATTAACATTCTTTCGAGTTGATAAAATCCAATCTTTATACTCTTTTTTTACTATTGAAGCAAGTATATCTAAATCCTGTTGTCCTCTAAAAAGAATAACTTTCACTTTGTTTCCCTTAACTGCGATATTTACATTTTCGCCATGAAGACGACGCTGAATATATTCCACAAAGCGAATAGCTTCGTTAGAGTTCCGGAAAGAAAACACTAAGTATTTAGCTTTCATCATCTCCACTACTTTAAGAGATAATGTGTCATCGAGATCTTCCTTCTAGTGGTTCTTTTACATCGTGGACAGAAAAGCGTAAAGCCTCTCCTTTTCAGAGGAGTCATGCAATACGGGCAGTTAGAGTATATTACTCCGAATTCTCTACCTTTTAATGATAAAACATATGGCGGAGTTTTGCCCACGAGTATTTTAGCTCTCACTATATCGCCATATCCCAGAACGTCATAGAGAACCTTCACGTAGCTAGTGCTCACGTTCATGACGTGAAGTGTCGCGCTGAGGGGTGGATGGAAATACCTGTTATGGTTCTCAACGTAGAATATCTCTAGAGAGGCTGCTATGTCTTTTACTCTGGTGACGATAGCGTATACTATATCGTTCTTCTGGGGCAACGACAGTTTTTTCAAGGGGTTAACAACAGCTATTCTATCCTCTAAATCATAATCAACTAATCCAATTATCTTTGAAAGCACTCTGCCCTCAGCTACATAGGTATTATTCTTTCCGATAAATTCCTCTATAACTGCAACTTCTTCTCCCGGTAATACCAGCCTTCTCTTTATCCGCTCCATATTTCCACTCATCAGATACGTTACGGTTATTTATGTTAGTTGTTGTACTCTAACCACGAAGATATTTACTAAATGCCATTTCTCCCTATGTTCAGGGTATAAAGGAGGTATCGGAATAACATCTCGAAATAGTACTTCAGCTTTAAGACCTCTTCCTGCAAGATAGCCCATAACATAGTCTAATGTCTCGAGTTTATGAATGGAATATACTACATTCGCTATCTTCACCGCGTTATCAAGAAATAACATATCTCTTCCCGGCTTATAAACTCCGAAAGGAGGGTTCTGAACAACCGTATCTACTCTGCGTTTGAGGTTCAGGCATTTTACATCGGCACAGTAGAGATCTATATTGCTCAAGTTGAGAGTTCTAACATACTCCTTTGCGTATAATAGTATGGAAAAATCAATATCAATTCCTAAAACAAACCTAGCTCCTAGCACAGCGGCTCCAATGGCGAAAATACCGTTTCCTGTGCCTAAGTCTAGCACGTATCTATTAGAGATATCGTCATAAGTTGTATGAGCTATCCAGAGGATTCTGGCTGCGAGAGAACTAGGAGTGGGGTATTGTTCCAATTCTTTTTTAAGATTTTTTGGTAATGGTATTTTACTAAGAATTATTTCCAGCTTGCGCTTAGTGATTTTTTCCAAGTTCGCTCACTAAATTATTCGTGCCCCGCTTCATTTTAGGTCAGTTTATTGCGTTATTAGCATGCTTTGAATCTTAATATGGCGGCTACGCCTCCGAAAGATTTCAATAATTCTTTTCCCTCACTAGTCTCTGTAGATATAAGCTCTACTTTTGTACCTACCGATTCCGCTAATTCGACAAGGTCTTCGATTAACGACTTGGATTCTTGAATAACCATTTGCCCATCGCATTTGGGACAGCGAGTAAGTTTAATATCCCCTCTAAATGTCTTCTCCTCGGCATAACCACAATTCTCACATTTTAATGAAGCTCTAACAGCTTCCAATTTCTCAGATATTAACAGAATATCAACAGCTCCCATTAAGAGACACTTTCTAACCTCCTCATCACCATACACGGCAAGGCCGGTGTCCCTTGCTAAATGATATAAAAATTTGTTCACTAATTGCCGCTCTCTTATATAGCCTACATCCTCGAGTAGCTCCGAAGCTCTATTCGCTAGCTCGTAAATCCCAGCCTCTCCACTATAGCCGACGTCGAAAACGCCTAAGATTTTTTGTTTAAGTTCATAATGTAGATAATCTCCGTCAACAAATTCGTCTTTAGCGGGTCCAGGACCTCCGATTATGAGCCCTTTAAGGTCTTTAATAGGGAGAAAGATTCTGTTGGCATGTTCGCCTATTCTCTTATAAAATTCATGCACTAGAAGTTCATGGAGGCGTTCGAAACGCCGGGCGGATTGTCCTCCCGCTCTGTGTTTACCAGGAATACCGGAGGTTATCTCCTCTACTACCTCCAAGAACTTTCCCTTAAGAATTCCAAAAGCCGCTTCTCCCCTATCCAAGACTATTAATCCATAGACCTCTTTTACCTCTATCATTTCCTCCAATATTTCTGTATGAAAGCGAGAATCACATCTATAAAGCCATGTTCTAAGCTTCTGGGGAGGCTCTAAAACGTAAATTTCCATTTTCTCGTCTCCCGGAACATCGCTGGCTACATAACCTGCGAATATGACTAAGCCGTTTGGAGGCGTTTTACGGAAGAGTTTTAATCGTTGCATTATTGAGGTAAGTGCTTCTAGGACATGGTGTCTTGTAGTTCTATCCTTTATGTTCGTCGCTGTGGAGTATTCCTCCCTAAGAACGCTCATAACTTCTCCTATAGGCCTTCCCGCTGGTATATAAAGTGAAATAAGTTCAGTGCCTCTACCTCTTTTCGACTTTAGTTCCTTTATTAACCTCTCAGTCTTAAATCTCTCTAACTTACTTTTTTCCATCCCGTCGCACCTACGGTCTTACACGTATTTAGATAATTCCAATTTAAATGTTATTTAAGATCGCCCGTATCTATCACAGGTAAAGTTCATATATATTTTGCAGGTTTAAAATCGAGAGTTAAATGAGACTCGTGATTAAGATAGGAGGACACTTATTGTCCACGACGTCTTCAATATTAAATTCAGACTACATAAAGGAGTTAGTAGCAGTTCTCAATGAAGTGAAAAAAGAGCATAAAATGATTATAGTAACTGGTGGCGGTCTACTATCTCGATTTTATATTAAAGTATTGAGAAATACTGGAAAGAAAGAGGCGCTTTGTGATTTAATAGGCATTGAAGCATCCAGATTAAATGCTCTTCTACTTTCCCTCCTCCTCGAAGGACCTACGGAAATACCGCGTACAATAAAAGAAGTACTGGATTACTATCGTTTTAAAAATTTAATAGTTATGGGCGGATTGCAACCCGGCCAATCAACGACTACAACAGCCGCTGTAGTAGCAGAGGCTGTGAACGCAGATCTTCTAGTAATAGCAACCAACGTCGATGGAATATATACAAGCGATCCATCTAAAGACCCGAACGCTAGAAAAATCGATGAAATTACACTTGAAGAATTAAAGAAATTATTTATGGAGAGGGAGATCGAGGCTGGAACGTACCCGCTTATAGACTATTTAACTATTCGGATATTGGAGCGGGCTAAAATACAGGCCGTAGTAGTCAACGGTAGACCGCCGACAAATATCGTAAAAGCGATAAGAGGCGAATCCGTAGGAACTAGAATAAAGGTAAAGTAAAGAATTTATAGCGTGGTTGAGAGTATTTTTCAGCGCGGGGGTGCCCGAGCTAGGTCAAAGGGGGCGGACTTAGGATCTCAGGTTAAAGGGCCGAGATAAGAACTCCGCTGGGGAAGCCCTGCCCGGGTTCGAATCCCGGCCCCCGCATTACAAAACTCGCCTTTACGATTATGGAAGTAGATATACTAAGAAAGTTGAGAAGTAGAATGAAAGTTCTAGGTTTTACGGATAGTGAGATAAAGGCTTATCTAACCTTAGTTACTCATGGCGGGTTATCGGCTGTAGAGCTCAGCGAGAGAACGGGCATACCGATGACAAAAATATATTCAGTCTTAAAGAGATTAAGAGAAAAAAATTGGGTTATCGTGAGCAATACTAGACCTACTATTTTTTATCCATCACCTCCTGTCGAGGCTTGGAATTACGTCAAAAAGAAGTTACTATCAGAAATAGAAACACTCGAAGATTTCTTCGTTAAAGATTTACAAAACATATATAACGCTACTAGAAGCGGCGCTGAAGTAGTTTTAAGTACCTTGTATATGGTTTACGGATACGAAAGCATAGTTAATAGCATAGTTGATCTTCTCGAAAAAAAGTGTAGCGGATACGTAATGATAGCTCTTCCTTTTAAAGAAATTATCGAAAATGGTCGACTTATTGAGAAAATAAAATGGCTTTCCAGCAGTTTTGAAATAAAATTCTTGGCTAGCAAAGAGTTGAAAGACTTTATTTTAGAGCGGTTTAAAAGTTCTAAGCTAAAGATTAGAGTTAGAGATAAGCTTTTTGGCGGAGGAATTATCTGTGACGAAGTAATGTTTATAGTTAAGAATAAAGGCCTTTACGTTGGCTTAAGATCGGATATGGATTTTTTCGTGAATCTTGCAAGAATATACTTCGAATACTTGTGGAAAGACGGAGAAATCGTGTTGTTAACTTAGTAACTCTGCGTACGATAGAATAGTCATCTTCTCCGGTATTCTCGTGGCATCCCCCATCCGGGCACCTACGAGTATTTTTACTCCCCTAGAGTATGCTGAATCCACTATTCTTTGCGTTATTATTCCATCGAATACTATTGCATATGCTGTTTCGATTTCTTCCTTAAGCGCATTTAAGAGATCCCTAACCGGTATTTCCTTTATAACTTTCCATTCTTCATCATAAACTCGTGCGAGTAGGGTGCCCTTTAAATCCTCTATATTCTTAACGATTTCGTCTGGCAGCTTGATCTCTAAAGCCTCGTCTTTCATTTTCTCGCTCACTTTCATTTTACCGATTGTGGCCTTCTCCTTCGATATACTTTCTAGGTACTCTTCAACCGGTAATTTATTCCGCAGACATTTCGCTATTTCTTTACCCGAGAGTTCTTCCACTTCACGGCCGGGAGGAGCTCTAGCTATATAATCAACATCGGCCGTCGAAGTAAGATTCCTAAGTATTAACTCGCCGCCTCTATCTCCATCGACGAACGCTATTACGGTCTTTTTCTTACTAAGTTCTATTATCGTTTTAGGTATCGTAGCTCCGCCAACGGCTATTACGTTCTTGTAGCCGTGCTTAAGCAAATTTATAACATCTGCCCTTCCTTCTACTACAATTATCGTGTCAGCTCTGCCTACATCCGGTCCTGCTGGCAGATTATCCGGTCCATATTTGATAACTTCGGCCTCTCTAACAGCTTTTAGCACTTCTTCTGTTAATTCTTTAGTTTCGGGCATTTCCTCCTCTACCCATTTCCTTAGGATTTCTTTTGCTCTCTCGATTATCCGTTTCCTCTTCTCGGCTCTCACATCCTCTATTTTAAATACTTTTACTTTGGCCGAGTATGGGCCTACCTTATCAACTATCTCGATAGCAGCCGCTATAAGCGCGGTTTCAGCTCTATCCAGGTTAGAGGGGATAATTATAGTACCACGGCTTTTCCCACCTTTATTCTCTATTTTAACATCTATCCTTCCTATTCTCCCGCTTTTTCTCAGTTCTCTCAAATCTAAATCTTCTCCTAAAATGCTCTCAGTCTGTCCGAAGATAGCTCCTATAATATCCGGCTTTTCTACTATACCGTCAACTTCTATCGATGCATATATCAGATATTTCGCGTTAACGGGTGGTCCTCCCATTATAGACACCATTGCGCGTTCTCCTAATCTTTTTACCAAATACATAGACATTATAAAAAGGTGATGTAGACGCGCCTATAGCCGCTCATTAACACACGTCTTCCTCGCTTGGCGGTACAACGCCCTCAGCTCGACGTGCTCTCTCTGAGCGGCTTTTCGGCGCGTCTTCGCCAAGATAATGGTCGATGTAATGTTATATATGTTTAGCTAATCGAAAAGGTAATATCGCGGATCAGCGTATTTTAAGGTGCCGGGTGACGGTCTCTGCTCGAGGCGCGGCTACGCGGCGATGAAAAGCAGAATACCCACACCCGGTACACTACTCTCTGAACTTCATTTCTACAAGAGAAGGCGCAATAGACAGCAATAACGAAAAGATAAACGCGTTAATTGGGCTAAATTCAGTTCTGAACAAGCCATTAATCTTCTCGACGGAGAATATCTTAAGAAACCATATTTTAAGCGTAAAGCTAACACCATAAATTATAGCTCCGGCTTCGATCATTAAGAAAAAAAGCCAAGTGGCTATGAATGTCAACGTGGTCCACACCATCCACAACCTAACGAATAATTCGAAGCTAGTACCGCCAACTTCTATGTGCGGTCCATAGAAAAAAGCCTCGTCTACCAAATCGGTAAATCTCAAATTTGAAGGAAGAAATAGAGAGACTATTAAAAGATAAAGGCGACGACTGAGCAGTGAGACATAGAGTGAAAACGTCAGCGTGAACGGTAGATCGTACCTGGGCACAGATACTAAGATAGCGGCTAAGAACAGCGCTATTATGCTGTCAAGTGTTAGCGTTTTCGCTAAAAAATTCTTAGGTTTTCTTTTTCTATACGACGAATCGAAGAAGGTTAGAAGAGGGAATATCTTAAGAAACTTGATTTTAAGTGCTGGTTTTCCGCCGGTAATTGTTATTGATAAAAATTTTGATAAGCAATGAAGCAAATACGCCATGCCCGGGGAAAACGCAGCTAATACTGCTTCTTCTCTCGAATCAATTCTTAAAAGAGTTTTTCCGGGGTTCAGCATCGCGATCAAGGCCGTGGCGATTTCAAGTGAAACTATAAACAGTATCAAAGAGAGAAATAGTATTTCAAAAATCCTATATTCTAGTCTAAACTCTAGACAAGGCTTTTCCATACTCACGAGTATTTTAATAATCAACGGAATATAATAACTCCGCGCCGCACACTAAAGAGGTCACCCAATGATCTCCTGTCATAAAAAATAGAAACATTAAAATACCACCAAAGCGGTTCATATTCATCTCTCTTGACGAGATGTAGATAGATGGGGTATAAAGAACAATATACAAAAATTGGCGATTTGACCGCGAGTTCTAGAAACGTAAACCTAAAAGTAAAGGTTCTCTCAGTTGGTGAAGAAAGAACCGTAACATCTAGACGAGACGATAGCATACATAGAGTGGCCGAAGCACTAGTAGGCGATGAAACGGGAACAGTACTGATGACACTTTGGGATGATAAAATTGACCTTATTCGGGAAAAGGAAGGATCAACTATTGTATTGAGGAATTGTTACATAGGCATCTTCCGAAACTCCATGAGGCTTAATATTGGAAGATACGGCTCCGTAGAAGATGCAGCGGAAGAAATAGAAGAAGTTAACGAAGAGAACAATATTTCGGAAAAACAAGTAAGAAGTTTTAGACGCGGGAGGAGCTACCCGAGATATGGTAGGAGGAGAGGCTAGACCACGATAGCGACTATGAAGTCGTTTACATTGGTACCCGTATAGCCGGTCTCCACAAGTCCTCCCACTTTCTTAAAAAACGTATAGCTATCATTATTTTCTAGGTATCTAATAGCGTTTAACCCCTGGTCATAGGCTTTAGCCACTGTATAACCATCTACTATAGCTCCGGCGGCATCTGTCGGACCATCTATACCATCGCTTCCCACAGATGCTATAACTATACCTTTGCTGTCTTTAATCTGAATAGCCGCTGAGAGAGCTAATTCTTGATTTCGCCCCCCTCTCCCAGAGCCCTTAACTGTAACTGTGGTTTCGCCGCCAGCTAAAATTACGGCTGGTGGCTTTACCGGATTTCCAGATTTCTTTACCTCTAAGGCTAAAGCAGCTATTACTTTACCCACTTCTCTGGCTTCTCCCTGAATCATTGATGTCAATATTAGAGAATTATAGCCCATTTCTTCGGCTTTTTCTTTCATCTTTCTGAGAGATGCTATGTTGCTAGCTATTATGTGATTATAGACCTTCTTGAATATAGGATCCCCTTCTTTCGGAGTTTCGGGAGCTTCTCCTCTAAGTCCTCTTTCCAGATATGACTTTACATTACTAGGAATCTTTTCAATTAAATGATATTTTTCCATTATAAACCAAGCATCTTGAAAAGTAGTTGGGTCAGGAGCCGTAGGACCAGAGGCTATCATATCTACACGATCCCCAACAACATCCGATATTATCAGCGAAACTGTAGTAGCTGGGAAAATAGCTTTAGCCAGCTGTCCTCCTTTAACCCGAGATAGATGTTTGCGAACAGTGTTAAGTTCATAAATATCAGCGCCGGAATTCATCAATAAGATGGATGTGCGAGCTATATCATCCAGGCTAACTCCCTCAACGGGGTATTCCATAAGCGCTGATCCTCCCCCCGATATCAGAACTAAAACAATGTCCTGTTCGCCAGCTTGTTCAGCCAGCTTAAGTATCTTCTTTCCAGCCTCTATACTGCCCATGTCGGGTTTTGGATGTCCCGAGAATACTATATCCACATTCTCTAGTTCTTCTTCCACCTTAAATCCCTTAGGTATCGAAATTACTCCTTCTTCTACAACATCCCCTAGCACTCTTAGAGCGGCTTTTGCCATCTTATACGCGGCCTTGCCGAAACCTACAAGGTAGAGTTTGCCTTCAAGGTCAAAAAGGCTGGTATCAATTCGGAGTTTCCCGTTTTCTAGTTTTAGAGAACGCGTTACGGCTTCTTCGGGGTCAGCAGCCCTAATGCCCTCCAATATAATCTGTAGTACATCCATGTGAAGTTTGCTTTCTGTACCATTCATTTTAACACCCGATCACATTATAAGTTAACACATATTTTTATATTCAAGCATTTAACTGAGTTGGGGGTAAACGTGTTGGTGGGGGTACTTTCCGATACTCATGATAATTTAGGTAATGTCGAAAAAGCAATAGACTTGCTAAAAAA
>JALURF010000113.1 GCA_027017165.1 Thermofilaceae archaeon | reverse complement strand
GATATTCCCTTTAAATTTATTTGAAAGATTTCTTCTATAAAATTGTGTTGAGCAAAAATGTTAAATTATTTTTTGAGGAACACGAAGAACTTAAAGAGCGAGAAATAGTAGAGGCTGGCGTGGGCCTCCTATATTCATATGCCAAACTAGACTCAAAGACTGTAGGCATATACTACTCGTTTCTTGAGGAATTTAATGGACCTCCACCAGCGATTACTCAACTAGCCGATGGATTTAAGATAGAAAAGGCTTTACGTTTCCTCGAATCCGATAATATGGTTGAAAGAGTAATACTTTTCGCTTCTCTCACAGCTCTAGGACAGGAATATAACAAGAAGGTTAAAACTCTTAAAAACGTAAAGCTACTCGAACTCCTAGAGCCATATCTCAAAAATCGAGTAGTCGCCGTAATAGGATATTTAACTCCCATAGTCAAAGAACTCTGGAGGAGAGAGAATCTAGAAGTATACGTTTTCGAGAGGAATAGGACTAGAATAGGCGATAAAGTGCTCTCCGATATTTTCGAGGAGAAATACCTGGAAAAAGCGGATATCGTCATATTTACCGGTGCTGCCCTCGTATTGCCCAACATAGATAGACTCCTAGAACTTTCCAAAAACGCTGAAATCAGAGCGGTGGTAGGCCCATCTGCTAGTCTTCCAGTAGATATACTCACCCGCTCGGGTTTCCACATAATAGGTGGAAGCTTTATTAAAGAGAGTGAGCGTGTCGCGAGGCTTGTTATGTTGGGTGCTGGCTATAGGACGCTAAAGAAATTGGGGTTAATAGAGGAGTTTTTCTATGTAATAAAGGAGGTGAGAGAGGTCGGAGGGTAGGGGTTTTATTATTAATTAGTTCTTATGGTGGATTATATATACATTTCTCCAACATATATGGAAATTTACAGCTACCAGATTTTCGAAAAGAGTTGCTTATGGTTCATGAGATTTTCAGTTCCGTAGCCGTGCTCGGAGAGGAAACTAATCAATTCTCTATCCATTGTAAGAAATACCATTTTGTTTACGATAGACGTGGCATAAAGTAAATTATCTATATTGTCCCTATGCCCTAACATTCTAAGTTTAAAAGCCAGCTTTACAGCCTCAGACGTGGGCTGTATCCACTCGTAAAACCCAGCCTCTAGAAGGGATTTTAGAGCTATATCCAGGATTTCTTTTAGGTTCACGTTCAATCGTCGACTTTCTTTACAAATCTTCCCTATAACCTCAACCCACACTACTGATAGACAGTAGAACTTAACTCTACCCTCCACGGCCGCTTTTCTAAGCCGTAATATATCCTTATCCGATAGCTTCTCTACTTCAATGCCAAAGGTTGGGAGCAGGTAGGTCGAATCGAGTAGAACTTTAAGAACCGTATAGCTCATTCTGCTCTTCCTCGGATTCTCTCTCAAACTCTTCAACGCTAGTCTTCGCCCATTTCCTGACTCTGAGAGCTAGGGAGAGAGGATCAGGCACGAATTCCAGCACTAACTTATTACCTTCAATCCTCATGAAAACAGTATCTCCCTCACTTATATTCAAGGACTTAATGACGCGTTTGGGCAGGTATATGGCGCCTTTTTTACCCACCTTAGCCATGATAACCTGATTCACTTTTATCACCAGAATATAATAATTTCCTGGAAATATATTTTCGCCAGGTTAATATAATTTACCCGGATACGAAAGGCTGGAAGCTTGGCTCTATTTTCATATTAAAATAGTATTAAAGAGTAGAGTTAGTACGGGTATGGTCGTTAAAATCGTGAGCGTGGTAGAAGTAAGAACTACTCGCGATACTTTTTCCGGTTTTATATCGTACTCCTGCGCTAATATAACATTCGAAATCGCAGGAGACATGGGGACTTCGAGAACTAAAACATAGAGAGGTAAACCCCTCATTCCCAGGGAAAAAGCCAGCAGGGGTATTACTGGAGAGAACGCCTGTCTAGCTAAGTATACTTTTAAACCGTCTTTATCGAAGCTACCGTATGAGGCTATATCTAATCCCAAAACCAAGAGAGCTAGCGAAGGAGCTAAATCTCCTACGCTACCTACAGTTTTTAAAAATAATCCTGGTATCTCCACCTTTAAGAGAGCCAGTATCAGAGCAAGGAATACGGCGTAGAGGGGAGGGAACTTCTTCAGCCTATCAAGACCTCTTTTAATATCTCCAGCGGATAATACGGGTATTAGAATATTCGATAAAACGTTATTCCCGATTATATAGAAACCTATTAGAGAGACAGCTTCTGCTCCCCAGAGGGTATACGCTATCGGTATCGGCAGATACCCGGCATTTCCATAAAAAAGAGTCATCGAAAGCTCGAATCTCTTTTTGAACAAGAGTCTTGATATTAATAGGAAGAATAGCACGGTGAAAACTGCAAATACCGTTAAAACCGCGAGCTCGCCGAACGAACCCCCTATACTCTTGGTATATATCGAGTCGAAGAGGAGGGCTGGAAGCAGCACGTAGAGCACTAGTCTTGAAAGATCTCTACTGAAGCTCTCGGATACTTTAACATATTTTTCGAAGAGGAAGCCTAGGAAGAGAGGAGTATAGAACAGCACTACGGTTTCTATCAGCTTCTCCATGCAAATCCTGCTAAAACCTATACTTAATATAAATGTAACGCATGAAATTTATCCATGAATTGCGGTCTTCTAATATGGCTTGGAGGCGTTAAACTAGCGGAAGGCTTAAACGTGCTTTCGAGAATGGAATTCCATAAGTACCCCGGCGAGCCCAGCCCCGTAGGGGGAGATGGAGCCGCTATACTCTATCTGAAAGATGGAGTTTTTCACTTAGCGAAGGTAGGCTATTCCTCTAAACCTACCGAAGCTTTGGCTGAGAAAATAGGTGATCTAACAATTCATACTCCCGTGCTATTAGGCCATGTAAGAAGAGCGTCTCAAAATTTTAAAAAATCTATACCTTATCCTTGGGGCGCACAACCCTACTGTTGCAGTTGTTTAAGATTTAAAGTATTTTCCATACATAATGGATTCATCCAGAATTACGCAGAGCTACGTCTTAAGGAGCATCATTACGAATCCTATCAACCTAAAGTACTGGATGAACCTCCACATTTTATAGACTCGGAGGTTATACCCCATAAATGCGCCGAGCTAGTAGAAAAATACGGCGTCAAGAAAGGTTTTGAAAGATTATTCGAAATCGTAAAGGGAAATAGTACTTGGATAGTATTGCTGATCAGAGACTGTTTCTACTTAGGGATATTCCATAAAGGTAAGACTCGCGGATTACACGTCTACGAAGGCCGTAACTCTCTAATAGCGGTTACTCGCAGCGAAGCGCTAATCCCACCTAAGAATCTAAAGAAAATAGTCGAAATAGAGTGGAGGGAAGAAGCCGAGCTTTTTCTAACCTATAGATTTAAAATTAAAGATGGAAACATATCTTCTTTAGCGAGTATGGATGTAAATAATAGTTAAACTTTCTTTCTTCTCTCCAGTAACAGATAC
>JALURF010000112.1:1221-3500 GCA_027017165.1 Thermofilaceae archaeon | reverse complement strand
AATTAACGTTTTTTTTTTTTACTGGGGAGCTTATAAACTCGGCGATAAAAAAGTAGAGGTTGTTAGGAAGCTTTTAAATAAGCTCGAGCTTTTATTGATAAATGAAAAATAGCCGAGAAGGCGGGGAGGAGATAGCTTACCTAGAGAGTCGGTTTGCCGATTGATATAAGAGATTTATTGATAAGGGTTCACGGTTGATAGATTTTCATAGGTATTGACAACCTTTAGTCTATCAACTCCAAGAATTTCAGCAACTTCACACTCCTTAACATCCTCTCCTTTCTCTCCATATCTACCACTAATACCAAAATAACCAATCAAACATGCAAACCTATCTAAACCCAAACTGTTACAAAAGGTATTACCGCCAGAGAATATGGGTATAGCGCTGTGACGGGTAATGTAGAGCACTTTCAGAGAATAAGAAGATTAGAAATTATAAATTGAAACTCTAGACTTCACAGCTGCCGCGTTTATATACTCCTATTGAAACTTTGGGGTGATTTATCCTTTCAAGCTTCACGGCTATATATCTGGGCAAAAGGTCTCCAACCCATCCAATCCACTTAAGCCTTAATAGGTGTATAATCCTGAGCATTAACAATACGTCTCTATAGGTATAGAATATTACCTTCCCTCCAGGCCGGCAAGCTCTCAATAGTTTTTCTATAACCGATTCTAGATCATCTGGGTGGACGCTGTAGGGGTCGAAGAATATGAAGTCGTAGAATTTCTCCTCTAATTCTACATCAGCTATATTAGCTACTTTGAAGTTTTCCGCATATTCAGGCAGTATTTTCTCTCTGGCCTGTCTTATAGATTCCTCCAGGAAATCGACTCCATACGGTATTAGCTTATACCTACTCCTGGTAATCAGGTGTTTAAGCATTAAACCGTTTCCGCAGCCGAGATCGAGAGCCCTCCCGTTTCTATCAATTAAGCTCAGGAAGAGATCGTAGATATCGGTGGGGTATTCTTTAAAACCGTTAGGCCTTAATATGTCTGAGCCGTCGTTGCCCTCCCAGTACATTTTCCAGAGACGTCGTTTCCTCTCCTCGTAGAATTTCTCCCGAGACGTCACGGTATATCCACCGAGTAGAGCTTCTTTAGTTTTCTCCTAGCCAATATGATAGAAAAAGCGGCAGCTATCCCCACTAAGCTCATGCCCGCGGGGTTATCCGGCCTATTCACGTCTACTTCGGCTATAAAAGCGAATAAAATTAAAGTCCAAAGCGGCGATGTAGTTAAATCGAAGATTTTGAGCGGAGAACTCCAGTTATGGCGTAAAACCCACCTTAGATAAAACAGGAAAACGATTATTAAAAGAAATATAGAGAGCACGGCCGGCACGCCTAAACTGCCCGCGATATGAGGGCCTATAAGCAGAAAGGCAGACCAAGACGAGCCTATAAGCGCCAGTTTTAAAGCTCCAGGAGGTTCTTTAGGACCAAGGAGATATTCTCGAGCGATTTTCTTGGAAACCGCCACCAGTAAGAGAGGAATGAATAAAACCGAGAGGATATGGATTGGAGTGGTTTCGTACTGGAAGAAAAAGAAGAATAGAGTTGAAACGCTTAAGAAGACTAAGAGAGCTAGAGCTAATCCTCTAGGCTTTAGCCAGGGCTTATCCTTTACATTAGGATGGAGAAGTTCCACCAGTACTATGGGTATTGCTATACTAAATACTGAGTGATAAATCGTAAGCATGACAACCCAAACCCAGTTTACACCCAGCCACCTACCATACCACGCCAATATCCCCAAATCCGGCCAAGTAGTAGAGAAGAAACTCTTAACAAGTAATCCCTCCTCTACGATGCCGTACGCCGCTCCGAGCAACAGCAGAGTATAAGGGTTTCTACCCCACCTAACCCAAGCCTCTCTTATCAACAAAGCCCCACAACCGTAGAAAGAGACAAGCAGTAACAAGGTTAAAGGATTGAAAAATTCTAGAGGCGGGCTTGAGCTTGAAAGCAACTCGGCTATCGCTGGAGAAAGGAATAGGAGGGCTAGAACTGGCTTAGAATGATTCTTCTCCACGCTCATCTCAAAAGTGTGACTCGCATTATGGTTTATAATATTTGCGAAAAATTTAGGAAGACTTAAACCGTATTTTATCTGGTGCCCGTATGGGAGAAGAAGAGAAAATTAAACTTTGGAAGAAAGCCGCCGAGCAGGGCGAAATTTTCGATGATTTTAGAGAAAAATCCCTCTACTGGAGTTGGCGCACCGACAATTACGCTGGCTTCGAACTTGAAAACGGAATATTGAAGATGTAC
>JALURF010000112.1:0-1211 GCA_027017165.1 Thermofilaceae archaeon | reverse complement strand
CGAGGCGCTCTACTACTCCAATGCCGAAATCGCCGATGGCTCTTTCGAATACCTACCTTGGAGCTTTAAAACCTTGGAAGCCAAAATCAGGTTAGTAGGCGGACATTATGGAAGCGCGGGCTGGGGCTTCTGGAACTACACGATGGTAGTAGACCCTTGTATGCCCATATGGTTCATCTATTTGAGGAGTAGAGGACCATACCCTCTCCAGGGGTTCTTCGCACAAGTCGGAAATCAGTTTGAGCCGATAATCCTCTTCAAAAAATCCGCAACTTTCAAACTAGCCAGTATATTATCCAGAATATCCCCTGGGCTAATAGGCGTGAAAATACTATCCTCTAGACCTAAAATGCAAAACCTAAAACTAGAAAAGTGGCACACCTACAAAATCGATTGGAAAAAGGAGAGCGTAAGCTTCTACATCGATAACACCAAGGTAGCGGAAATACCCTATAAAGCTGGAGAAGTAAAAGCTAGAGCAGATGTCTGGATAGATAACGCCGTCTTCGAAGCTAGGAAAAACGACGCTGGCAGAGTATACAGACACGTAACACAGGAAAACAGAAAGAGAGGCTACCTATACCTCGACTACCTGAAAATATACTAAAGAATTTAAAATATGGCGCTACACTATCTAATAAGTGATAATAGGCGTGACCGGTTTTGAAAAACTACAGAAGCGTAAGCGCATCGGCAAAATGAGACTAATTAAGGTGTATAAGTTTGAGCGTAAAGGTAAAAAAGCGTTGAAACCTCAGCTGTACTTTACGTGAGCTAGTGAATTTAATAAGAGAAATGAATATAAAAATCTCAACATAGTGATGTTAAAGCGCAGTTTTTGAAAAGTTCAAGAAACTTTTTCAAAAGAGAAACTAAGATAGAGCTTAGAGGTATAAGAAAACTTAAAGAGAGTAATATAATCGTTAAGAAAATACTATTAAAAGTCAGTTATATTAGTTGGCTAAGACCACTTATTATATTCGCGCTTCGTCATTTATGTTTCTCAAGCAGTTCTTCGATTGTCATGAGCCCATATTCTTTTTTAAGATCTTCCATATGGGGTTCTAGTTCTTTCTCTATTTTTCTAAATAGAGGCTTAGCTTTCAAAATCTTAGCCGTAGCAAATACAAAAGAATCCGCTAACGAGATTTTGTAAATAGATTTTATTTTACCCGCTTCGACGGCAATACCAAAATTAGGCGGTACTATAG
>JALURF010000111.1:11000-26531 GCA_027017165.1 Thermofilaceae archaeon | reverse complement strand
TCAGCCGGACGCCCCACCGCTAGGCCACGTTGGGGGTTTCCTGGCCCCGTGGCGTCGGACCCGTGATTCTATGTTATCAATAATTTTTAAATTTTATGGTAATAAAGCGTTGAGTTCGAGCTTTCATGGGACGCCGTGAACTATTCTTATATTTTACCGAGCATTAATATATGTGGTAGAACGGGGGATAGTTATTGCCTTGGTTAGGCGTTAGAGACTCAGTTGACGAAAACGAATTTGTAAAATTTATCGAAGATAAACTCGGCTTAAAGGTCTTAAAAACTCAGAAAATAAAGGTTAGGACCAGGCGGGGATGGTTGTCTTTTATAATTGTTGATGTACTAGGATTCGTAGAAGGTTATGCTCGCTATGTTGTGGAAAACTTCAAAACTGAAGCATTGGAAGGCGGTGAACACCTAATTTTGGGAGAGCCGAGCGCAAAACTTTGGGATGAAGCTGTGAAAATAGTCTTTCCCGATGGCACGGAGGAGATAATCCCCATATATACTTTCGACGGCTTCTTAGACATTAGACTTCCCACCGATAGAGTGGAGGGACTTAAGGGCTACATAACGATAGGAGGGTTTTCATACTCGTTGCCTTTGTCGTTTGAGGATTTGGTCGACATTTATCAACGAGGAAAAATAGAGAAGGTCGAGAAAGCGGTTTCCATCTATGGCTTGAGAAGAGTCTTATCCGAGGATGCTATCCTAAAACTTTCTCAATTAAAGAAAAAGCGCGTGAAAGTTGAGATAGATTATGAAGGAGGCTTCGTGTTTATAATGAAAGAACAAGAAATAGTTACCAAGTCTATACCGGATTACGTTATCGAACTTGTCCGGAATAAAGAGTATGAGAGAGCTATGGAAGTATACAGTAAATGTAAACCGGAAACTAGAGAAGAGGTAAAAAGGAAGATAACAGAGTTTTGCCATATGCTTGAAGAAATAGGCAAAAAAGATCAGGCCAGAGAGCTCATGGATTTCTTAAAAAATAAGATAAGTCATGCCGAGAATCAAAAGGAAAGCCTAGATAAACAAGAAGAGCGATAACTTTTATTCAACAATATAGCTGGCGAACTATCGTTTATTTAGTTTTAAAATATATAGACCTCGCTATCATCTATATACACGTGTAGAATTATGCCAAGTTTGTCTTTTAGACTCGCGTATATTCAGGCTTCTCCGATAAGGCGGATAGCGGCTCTACTAGACGAAGCTCGGAGAAAAGGAGACATCATTTCTTTCGGCGGAGGAGCCCCGAGCCTACCCCCTCCTAAGGAGTTGATAGATTATATAACTGTTCTTCTTAAAGAAAAGCCTCAAAGGACGGTTTCCTATTGTGGCACTAGAGGATTGCCTGAGCTCAGGGAGCTTATAGCCGAGGACTTGAAGAAGCACTTCGGTGTAGATTACGATCCTAAAACAGAGATAATAATAACGGATGGGGGTACCGAAGGCATATTCTTAGCGCTATCGGCTGTGGTTGATAAAAACGAGGAGGTAATAATACTGGATCCCACATATTTAGGCTATAATGAAGCTATAAAACTAGTTGGAGGGCGTGTGAAGAAAATACCTGTGACTGTAGAAAACGGATATCAGCCAGACTTAGAGCGTTTAAAACAAGTTATATCCCCCCTAACGAAGGCATTTATCCTATTAAGCCCGGATAATCCAACAGGGAGGATAATTGACCCTGAGTTCGTGAAGGGGCTAGTTGATCTAGCAGAAAGTCACGATTTCTGGATCATCTACGACGCCGCCTATAAGTACATAGTTTTTGAGGAGAAAGACACCTGGCCTGACGCTATACCGGGAGCTAAAGAGCGCACCATAACGATAAATACTTTCTCGAAAGAGGCATCCATACCCGGCTTTAGGCTTGGATACGCGACTGGACCAAAAGAAGCTATAGAGGCGATGGAGAGGATTAAACAGTATGTATCTCTCGCCCCTAACACCGTTGGACAGTATGCTCTCTTAAAGTTTTACGAAGATGGGATAAAGGACAGGTATCTAAGGGAAGTTGTTATACCAACTTACAAAAAACGTAGAGATTTAATGTACGAGCTTATCAAGGAGTATTTACCAGAAGCCAGAACAGTACTACCTAAAGGAGCATTCTACTTCTTTGTGGATATTAGATATTACCTAGAGAAAATGAGAAGAGACGACGAAGAGTTCGCCAATAGGCTTCTATACAGAAAGAACGTCGTCGTAATACCAGGATCGCATTTCGGAGATATGGGCAAAGGCCATGTCAGAATGACGTTTGTGAGCGAAACTGAAGATAGAATACGGGAGGGGATGAAGAGAATAGGAGCATACGTATTCAGTTATCTATAGAGTTATAGAACATCCAACACTGGGGTTTTTCCAAATTCTCCTAAATCTACTTCCTCTCCAGCCTCAACGCCCACGGGGATCAATCTAACGCCTAAAGTTTTCTTCTTAACTATACTGATTGTAGACAAATCCCTAAGAAGGAACATCAAGACCTTATCTTCAGTCCATTCAGGTATAGGGATCATATCTAAACCAGCTACACAGGCCAAACAATACATGACTAAATCCTTTAACTCTATATCTCTTTCCCTTGCTCTTGTTTTCAATCCATTATCCTCAGCTAAAGGCAGCATAATCTCATTAAAGCCTACAACTCTCTTATCCTTACTAATATCCTCCAAGATGGAGTTTACTTCGTATAGCGCTTGAAGAGTTCCCGGAGTTCCGATAGTAGTTCCGCCTTTGATCTTCTCGATCAAAGGAACCACACTTTCCTCAAGCCACGGAGAGATAGACAGGTCTACACCTAGGAAAGCCAAATCAACTATCGAAGACAGTTTTAAAGCTCTACTCTTTATCCTATCGTAAACATCTGTAATAACTCCCTTAAGTTTTTGCGTATAGTTCTCGCTATTCAGGGACTTCCTTTCTAGGAGATGATTCACGTACAGTAAGCTTACAGTATAGCCGGTTTGCGGAGACGATGTTACGGGGAAATAAGGAGTGAGGGGTTGAGGACCTATAGAGTATGCAAAACGCGCCGCGGCTAGCCAACTCGCTTCTTGCGAAATATTCTTAAGAATAGCCACGGCTTTCCGTAAGGTTTTTTCGTTCTTCATGTCGTCTACCGATAAATGTATGGAAGAGTAAAAACATCTAGTATTAAAGTAGAGCTCTGGAAGCTCTCGTTCAAGTTTTGGATTACCTATACTCCTAATAGGCAGGTTATAGTAATTGACGCGTTTCTTAAGATAATCTTCCAAAAGGCTTAACTTATTTAACTCGAAATCCTTAACCTTCTTTTCTAGTTCATCCAAAGAGGGTAGAACTAGTCTTTTAGAGAGAACTTCTACATCCCTTTTCATCTCCTTCGAGACGTTTTCTAGTTTTTCTAGATAAAAGTCGAGGGCTTCAATCATTTCTTCTATATTCAAGAAAGATTTATCGAGTTTGACGTGTAGCGTTATAGCTCTAATCTTATACATAAGACTTCACCCTACTCGGTAGAACCCTTAAGACAAAACTTTTATTTAATCTTGACCTTAGTAGTTAAACGGGCCGGTAGCTCAGGGGAAGAGCGCCCGCTAACGGTACATACCGTCGGGAATTGCGAGCGGGAGTCCCCGCAACACCGGGGCCCAAAGTCGCGGGTTCAAATCCCGCCCGGTCCACTCCATCACATTTTTACTAAAAACTGAAACGTCTCATACCAACAGATTATAGCCGCGGCAAGGGCTATAATAAAGCCCACGACATACGACTCTGTTAGCACGTGAGGATAATATACGAGCACGTATACTAAGAACATGCCCGTGAAAAATACTGAATAGAATAAAAAGCGGGGAAGAGAAATTCTTCCCATTTTAACGAAAAAAGCTAAAGTGTCCACGCGAACTAATTTATTCACGACGTATTTATTATCGGACCGCTTACTGACTAATCCCATTTTCTCAAGTTTATTTAGGTGATAGGATACGAGGCTGGGGCTGCTCAACTTAAGTCTTCTCTGCAATTCTCTGACGCCTACGGGTTTTCCGTAAAGAACCATGTACTTGTAAATTTTGAAAGTGGTGCTTTCCATTTTCACTAGGAACCACCGAGACTTCTATCCAAATTGAATTTTCCTGGCTATTATAAAAATTATCAATGCCGCCAAAAACACTAGTGAAGTCCAATACGCGATACTCACGATATTCAGTTCTCTCTTCTCTAATCCATTATATGACTGATACTCCGCCTTCTCTACTTCAAGCACAGTCGGCGCTGATCTGCTACCTTTTTCCCCAGTAGTTGCTATGAGAGCTTTTTCCTCAACAAATTTTAGAAATTCCTTAAAGCTATAAGCTGGATCGTAAAAGAAATGTTTGAACTCCTCTTCTGTTGAAACTTCAATTAACAAAGGAATACGGGGAATTTCTACAACTCGCGGGCTCAAGATTTCAAATAGCGCGTGTCCAGACAGTGTGGTTATTCTTATTCTTTGCACATCATCGTAAAGCCTTATATTCACTTTTTCTCTAGGAAGAGTGTTAACGGGGCTTAGAGTAATGTTAACTTCTGTATCTCGAGGTACCATTATCTTAGAATAGCCGACGCTTAACTTGCCGTTTTCCTCTTTCTCTACATAAACGAAATACTCTCCACTGGCGAGCTTGACAGAAAAGACAGAGTCTGGTGGTTTATATATCAGCACTACATCACCACCAGTGTCTACGATAATGAGTTGACAGGGGCCATAAGGGTTTATTTGAATTCTTACGTCGTATGAGTCGGCGTGGCAGGTAGGGAACAGTAATATGGTTATCAAAAATAAAACTGGTAGCGTGAAGGTTTTCCTCATCGTATTATTACCGACTATAAAGCTATTTAAACAGTACCGTGTTCTATTTTTTGAGCAACAGAGTTACGGGAGGTTGATGGGGACAAATATAGGCGTTTTATTGAAAAAGCGGAAAATAAAACTCGAATATCTTACTTCCAAAACCGTAGCAGTGGATGCCAACAATATGCTATACCAGTTTCTAGCTCTTATACGCAAACCAGATGGAAGTCCTTTAACAGATGCTAAAGGACGTATAACATCCCACTTAGTAGGCTTAGTCTTCAGAACCACTCATCTAATGGTTAAATACGATATAAGACTAATATTCATCTTCGACGGCAAACCTCATATTCTGAAGAAACGTGCCCTTGAAAAGCGGAGGAAACAGAGAGAGAAGGCTTTACGCGAATGGCGGAAAGCATTAAAAGAGGGGAAATTTGATGAAGCTTTTTCTAAAGCTGTAGCGAGCGTGCTCTTAACCAGAGATATGATCGCCGATGCTAAGAAAGTTATAGAATATATGGGATTACCCATAGTGCAAGCGCCGTCAGACGCTGAAGCCCAAGCAGCATATATCGTGGCTAAAGGTGATGCCTGGTGCGCGTGTAGCAGAGATTACGACAGTGTACTATATGGAGCGCCTCGGCTAGTCAGGTACTTAACGATTTCCGGAACTGAGTTCCTGCCTAGTTTAGGGCTGGTAAAACCTCTAGTTCCGGAAATCATTACTCTAGAAGAGACTCTAAAATGTCTTGGAATTACAAGAGAACAGTTAATAGATATAGCCATACTGGTAGGGACGGATTTCAATGAGGGAGTTAAGGGAATAGGTCCTAAAACGGCGTTTAGGTTGATAAGGAGATACGGGTCTATAGAGAAACTTCCTTATAAGGTATTGGACAAGATAAACTTCGATTATAAGGCGGTGAGAGAGGTATTCCTACATCCGGAGGTTAGCGACGATTATTCTATAGTTTTTAAAAAACCGAATATAAGAAAATTAGAGGATTTTTTAGTGAACGAGAAAAACTTCTCTCCTAAAAGAGTAAGAATAATCGTGAATCGGCTAGAAAAACACGATTATTCATCCCAGAAGAGCATAGATGAATGGGTGATGGGAAGTGACTGATGTATTATTTAAGGAGTTTGTTTCACTATGTAAGAAACTCGAAAAGATACAAAGTAGGAAAGAAAAAGTAAGAGTTCTTGCTGAATTCATATCTAAAACGGACCCCGAAAATGCGCGGATAGCCTCGCTCTTAATTACTGGCAAGATTTTTCCTGAATACGAGGATTTGAAACTCGATATAGGAGTTTCTACGGTTTACAAAGTCTTGAAGGGGTTAAAATCTGGACAGATGTTTCTAGTTGAAAAGCCTAGCACGCTAAGAGAAATCTGCAATTCTCTTAGAAAAATAGCCTCGATAAAAGGAGAGAGTTCTAGAAAGAGAAGGGAAGAAGCCTTGAGAAGCTTGTTGATTCCTCTTTCAGAAGATGAAAGAGAATACTTTCTACGTGCAATATTCGGAGAGATGAGAATAGGCGTTAATGAGGGCATAATACTGGAGGCTCTGGCTCAAGCTCTTAAATGCAAGCTGGAGACTGTGAGACGAGCATACATGTTTATCGGCGATATAGGAGACTTAACTTTTGAGGCTCTACAGGGCGGCTGTCAAAAATTGGGAAATGTGGCGCTTGAACTCTTTAGGCCAGTAAGGCCCATGTTGGCTTCAATGGTCTATAGCGTTACTGAAGCTTTAAAAGAACACGGTGGTATTTGCGCTTTCGAGTTTAAATACGACGGAGTCCGTATACAAGTTCATAAGAAAAACGATAAAATTAAGATCTTTACACGTAGGCTTACCGATGTAACCGCTAGTTTACCTGAAATCGTGGAATTAGTCAAGAATGATATTAAAGCGTCAACTGTCGTCCTAGACGGCGAGGTTATAAGTTTAAAAAACGGCAGGCCACTCCCTTTCCAGGAGTTAGTTAAGAGAGTTAGAAGGCAAAAAGAGCTCCCCCGTTTACTGAGAGAAATACCCCTCGTTCCAAAGTTTTTCGACCTCTTGTTTTTAAATGGACGGGTTTTAGTAGATTTGCCGTATAGTGAACGTTGGAATCTTCTCGAAGATATTGTTGATGCTGAGTATTTATCAGAGAGAATTGTAACAGATAATCTGAGAGAGGCGGAAGATTTTTTCGAAAAATCGATAGAATTAGGGCATGAAGGTTTGATGGCTAAGAGCCTTTCAAGCACGTATACGCCCGGAGTCAGGGGTAAAAAATGGCTTAAGATAAAAACCGCCGATACTATAGATGTAGTGATAGTCGCAGCCGAGTGGGGGCATGGAAGGAGGAGGGGATGGTTAAGTGACTATTATCTAGCGGTGTTAGACGATTCGTCTGGAGAATTTGCCGTAGTAGGAAAAACATTCAAGGGGTTGACAGATGAAGAATTTAAGGAAATGACGAAGCGGCTTCTCCAGTTAAAAATTAGAGATGAAGGATATAGAGTAATCGTAAAACCCTCGATAGTCGTAGAGGTCGCTTACAGCGAGATACAGAAAAGTCCTAAGTACAGGTCGGGATTAGCTCTCCGATTCGCTAGGATAACTAGGATACGATACGATAAAAGTCCATATGAGATAACTACTTTATCGGAGTTGAAGAAGCGGTACGAAAACCAATTCGCGCGGAAACAGAGGGGGTAGCGTGAGAATAGGCAGGATAAGAATAACACCTATCGCTGATGAAAGTCTGGGAGTGCGCAGTATGTGTCTCTTCGTGGAGACGCCGGATGTCAGAATACTATTCGATCCAGGAGTATCTCTGGCTCCACGGCGCTATGGCTTACCGCCCCATCCTCTCGAATTTAAAGCCGCTAGAGAGGCTCGTCGAAGAATTCTTAACTATGCTAGGAAAGCGGATATCGTCACGGTAAGTCATTACCATCTCGATCATTACACACCAGCTTTCAGGAGTTGGTATGAGTGGACGGATGAAGAAACTTATGTAGAAGTGTACTCGGAGAAGATAATACTGGCTAAGAACATCGAGGAGCATGTAAACTTCAATCAGCGAAAAAGAGGTTTTGTCTTCAAAAACAAGATCGAGGATCTGAGATCTGCCAGGCTCTTATACTTCGATGCTAGTAGGCTGCTATACGGGTCGACTACCGTGGAGGCATCGCCGCCTTTACCACACGGACCTGAAGGATCAAAACTGGGATGGGTGCTCGTGTTTACTGTAATTCACGAAGGATATAAAGTAATGTATGCACCCGACGTACAAGGCCCGATATCTGAGAGAACTCTTTCCTATATTTTATCCATAAAGCCTGATGTATTAGTGATCGGAGGACCTCCCCTCTACTTATCTGGGAGGAAAGTTAAGAAAGAAGAGATTGAGAAAGGCCTTACTAATCTGAGAGAGCTCTCTTATAATCTCAGATACGTAATATTGTCTCACCACCTTTTGAGGGATAAAAACTGGGATAAATTATCCATTAATGCTTTTCTATTCTCATCTATCCTCGGCAGCAATGAAGAACTGCTAGAAGCTAACAGAGATATATTATACGAAGAGCGGCCCCCCTCTGAAGACTTTCTGAAATGGATAAAAGAGTATAAAAAAGCTAAAGATTTTAATAATCCGCCACCATTAGATTAAAGCCGGGGGCTATAGTGCCAGCTATTTGGAGCATTCTATACTACCTACGCAACAACCCAGAGAAGTTAAGGTGGTCCCAGAGGCGGAGAGGTCTCGATGACAAAATCGTGGATGAGGCTCTAAAACTGGATAATGAATGGCGTAAAATGAAAACCTTACTGGATAAAAAGCGCTACGAGCTGAACGTGATTTCAAGACAGATAGCCGGTTTAAGCGGTGATGAGCGTAGAAAAGCCATAGAGAGAGCGGGAGTTCTAAGGAGAGAAGTCCAAGTATTGACGGAACGTATGAAAAAAATCGAAGAGGAGAGGAACCGAGTATTGTTGAGCATACCGAACATTGTGCATGAGACGGTTCCCGTGGGAAAGGATGAGTCGGATAATGTTCCAATACGTTTTTGGGGGAAGCCGAGAGTATATCGCGAGGATTTAGAAAAGTTTTTGAATGAAACAAAAGGCTTTAATGTGGAATACGAAATCATAGACTACAAGCCTTTAGGACACGCCGACTATGTAGAAAACGCCGGGTTAGCGGACACCATGAGAGCGGCTAAAGTCGCTGGGTCTAGGTTCTACTACTTATACGATGACTTAGTATGGCTTGATTTAGCGCTGATACTGTACGCATTAGATTTCCTGGCTAAGCAAGGATTTAAAATAGTTGAGCCGCCGTTCATGCTTAAGAGAAAAGCCTACGAGGGAGTTATAAGTTTTGAAGATTTCGAAGATATGATATACAAGATTGAAAATGAAGATTTATACCTAATAGCCACATCCGAGCATCCTTTAGCTGCGCTTCATATGGGTGAAACGCTGCCGGAGGACGAGTTACCCATACTTTACGCCGGGATAAGCCCCTGTTTCAGAAAGGAGGCGGGGGCTCACGGCAGAGATACTAAGGGAATATTTAGAGTACACCAATTCAATAAGGTCGAACAATTTGTTTTCGCCCATCCGGACGAATCTTGGGAATGGCACGAACGGCTAATAGAAAACGCGGAAAAGCTGTGGCAGGGGTTGGGCATTCCCTATAGAGTTGTAAACGTCTGTTCCGGGGATTTAGGAGCTGTGGCTGCTAAGAAGTATGATTTAGAAGCTTGGATGCCGGCTCAAGCCAGATATAGAGAAATGGTATCCTGTAGTAACGTCACGGACTATCAGAGCTATAGACTAGGCATAAGGTACGCGAAGGTGCGCGGAGCTCCAGCCAAAGGCTATGTCCACACCTTGAACTCCACGGCTATAGCCACATCTAGAGCGATAACCGCTATCGTAGAGAACTTTCAGGAACCCGACGGCACAGTGATAATACCAAAAGTTCTAAGACCCTATTTAGAAATATTCGACGCAGCTCCTAAAGAAATTATAAAGCCTAAATCTAAAATTACATAACCCTGGGCACAGAGCCTTTATCTTCATTTCTTGTCGAGTAATTTCTAGCCGTGGCTTCTAAATCGGCCAATATAATTAACGCTCCCAGCACAAAGCTAAAGAATTCTGAAATACTGGATGATAAAAGTTCTACCGCGCGCTCTTTAGTATCGAACGTAAAGAGGACGGGCATATCCTTGATGGCTTCGCAAGTACCCTCTATAAACGCGAGGTTTTTCTCGTGAAAAGCTATTATATCCTCTACTAAATCTTTAATAGTGCTATTTCTTAAAACGCCCAATATGTGTTCTTTAGAGATTTTGATTAACCCCTCTAAAATCTTCTCTCCTATTTCGATCGCTTTATCGAAATCGTTCTCGGAGACGGCTTTATTGTAGTCGAAGTACAGCTTCTTAAACTCTTTATTAAATTCTCCGATGAAACTATTCTCCATAGAGGATCCCACGCTACCCAGCAATGAATATGTTTCAAAAACATATAAATTCATATTCGATAAAATGCTATAGAACTCTCCTGTACCCCTTACAGGCCAATATCTTCAACGCGTCTATAACATTTCTGTCTCTTAAAGATTTAATCGATAAAATACATTTCCTGGCCTGAGCTTCATCTACAACCTCTATACTAAATCTACCCGAATTCTTTTCCCCAACTCGTAAAAGTTCGTTCAAGAGAATTCTATAATTTTCTCCATTTCCGATTTTTAGCATGATCCTACTTACTAATGGAATATATGCGGCTATTTCTTCGAGAATACTTAATACCTCATATATGCTGGTTAGGGTTTCCCCTATTACCAGTATTCCATCCGCCACTACGGCTATTCCTATATTGTTTAATCCAGGATCTATTCCCACATCCACTTTCCTTATAAACGATTTTTTCAAGGCAGCTGTTAAGTCTAATAAAAAAGAAGTCTCCGTAGATAAGAAGGTGTACAAGGTAGCTGTATGATTTATCACGAGCTTTTTATCAACACGGGCCTCTACAATCACTACTATTTCATGCCCAAACTCCTTTCTCGGAGGCGCGTAAGGATAGATTTCGATTTTTAAATGTTTTTTCTTTATAATGTTGGAAATCCTAGTGTATATATTCAAATCGTGGCATATAACCAAGATTTTTTTACGGCTCACAATCCGGCCTAATTCGATTAACATCTCACCATCTCTACATCAGCGGTTATTTCGCCATTTCGGCGTTCTACTCTTACCACGGCGTCAACGTGCTCTTTTACTCTATCGAGAGGGATTATGCTTTTAACCTCCTCCACGGCTGTTATCAAAAACAGCATCCCACACTTTTCGGATACCTCTTTTAACTTTAGAATCTGTTCGAACGCTATACTCACTGTTCGAAGATCTTTAGCTAATCCTCTCAAAATGAGAATATTTGCGAAGAAGTCGTCGAAAAGCGCCCAGCTGTAATCCTCAACGAGGGTGTCTAGCATGTTGATTATCGTAAATTGGTGGAGAGGGTCCAGAAGAGGTATCACTGTAATCTTTCGGGTAAAATCTTTACTTAATTTCCTTAGTATTTTCGATAAGTAAGCTGGCGTGGCGGTTCTACCTTGAACAAAAAGCAGTCCTTTATCATTCGGCCGAGCTTTCTGAATATATTTTAGGCAGGCGAGAGAAATTGGAGCAAAACAACTTCCATAAAAGAGGATAACTAGACTTTTTTTCTCTAAGATTTCTTCAACTTCATCCACATATAACGACCTGTTACGCCCCAACTTTCATAGCGTAAATCGACTGCAGTAGGAGAAGCGATAACAGAAGCAATAAGGTACCCGATATAATGTTCATCGATAGAAACCTTAAGTCGTAGTAGTAGCGTTTCGTTGTGTAGAGTAGGTAAAGCCCTCCTATGCCGACTGCGTAAGCGAAAGCCACTACGAAGGCTTCAACGCTAGACTGCCTATTTAAGCCGTAGGCGAATGGCCCCTCACCGTAGAGGGGCGGCGGGTTATTTACGATAACGTAGAGTATACCGCCCATTACTAATAGAGAACCCGTTATCAGCACGATGAAAAACATTCTCCCCAGGTTAAGCTGGTTAATTTTTTTCGCTATTCTATCGGCGAAGGACATTTTCACACCAAGCTATCTTTCATTGAACTCAATATAAGCTTTTTGAAAGCAATAGCCGAAAGATTAAAAGAAGAGTGTTATAAATTTCATGCGGAGGGTGAATCCTTTGATTGAAGTTCGATGGCATGGCAGAGGTGGACAGGGAGTCGTAACATCTAGCGAGCTTCTAGCACGAGCGGTCCTCAGAGAGGGCAAGTACGTCCAGCACTTCCCTGAGTTCGGCCCGGAGCGTAGAGGCGCCCCTGTAAGGGCCTTCACGAGGATCGACGATAAGCCGATCGATATACACTACGGTATTTATGAACCGGATATAGTTGTCGTGATTGACCCGGTGTTATTATCGACTAACGTCGAGGGCATACTTTCGGGGCTTAAAAACGGCGGTTATTTAATTTTAAATACTACAAAGGTTCCGGAGGGTATAGCTAGAATAGCTAAAGAAAAGGATTTGAAAGTCTACACCGTCGATGCTCACAAAATAGCCTTAGAGGTTTTCAATAGACCTCTATACAATACGCCCATGCTAGGGGCGCTTGTTAAAGCGACGGGACTAGCTTCTCTAGACTCAGTTTTGAAAGCCCTGGAAGAACGTTTCAAAGGAGAAATCCTTGAGAAAAATAAAATAGCTGTTAAGAGAGCATATGAAGAGGTGGTAAAGTATGAAGTATAAAACCTGGAAAGATCTCCCAATAGGAGCTGTCATACCCGAGCCGGGAAGCAGCGTCGAATATAAAACAGGTACTTGGCGCACGTTTAAGCCAGTTATAGACCAGGATAAATGTATTAGATGCCTGCTATGCTGGGTCTCGTGCCCAGAACCGTCTATCAGAAGACATGAGGAAAACAGAGTATCGGTAGATTACGACTTCTGCAAGGGATGCGGAATCTGCGCTAACATATGCCCCGTAAAAGCTATTGAAATGGTATCCGAGCTATAGGAGGTGTAGAGGTATGGCTAGAATTGTCGGGATGAATGGAGATACAGCGGTAGCTTACGCCGTAAAACAAGCGGATGTAGATGTCATAGCGGCTTATCCCATCACTCCGCAAACTATAATAGTCGAAAAGCTAAGCGAGTATGTTAACAATGGGGAATTAAACGCTGCCTACGTTCCAGTGGAATCGGAGCACTCAGCTCTCTCAGCATGTGTAGGAGCTTCTCTGGCCGGAGCGAGAGTTTTCACAGCTACGGCTAGTCAAGGACTCGCGTTAATGTACGAGATACTCTACATAGCTTCCTCTCTCCGCACGACCATAGTAATGGCTCTCGGCAATAGAGCTTTCTCAGCGCCGATCAACATACACTGTAGCCACGACGACGCCTACGCCGTGAGAGACGCCGGATGGATAGAATTATTTGCCGAAAACGTGCAGGAAGCTTATGATCTAACTTTTCAAGCATTTAGAATAGCCGAGGATAAAAACGTGCTTTTCCCAACCATAGTAAACTTGGACGGCTTCATACTCACACATTCACTAGAGGGCGTTAACGTATTCGAAGACGAGGAAATACCCAAGTTCCTACCTCCAAAAGAGCCGGTAAACCCGATAGATCCGGAAAAACCGGTATCATATGGGCCTCTAGACCTCTTCGATTACTATATCGAGCATAAAAAACAGCAAGCTGAAGCTCTAAAAGCATCTTACCCGCACATCCTCAAGGTATTTGAAGAATTCCGAGAATTCAGCGGAAGAAGCTACAAGCCATTGAAAACCTTAAGTATGGAGGACGCCGAAGTAGCCGTAATAATACTAGGATCAGCGGCCGGCACAGTGAGAGATGTAGTTAGAAAACTGAGAGAGAAAGGCGAAAAAGTAGGAGTAGTAAGCTTAACGCTCTATAGACCATTCCCCCAGGAAGAACTCGTTAAAGTCCTAAAAGGAGTAAAAGCCGTAGCGGTTATGGATAGATCATACAGCTACGGCAGTCCAGGAGCACAGCTCTTCATGGACGTAGCCGCTACCCTAATCAACGTGAGGGATAAGCCTCTGCTCTTCAACGTCATATATGGGCTGGGCGGCAGAGATCTAAAACCAGAGCACGTAGTACAAGTTTTCGAGCATGCTAAAAAAGTCGCGAAAGAAGGAGAAGTCCCAGAAAAAGAAGTATGGATAGGAGTTAGAGAATAGGAGGTGGAAATATGTCAAATTTAAATTTAATTAAAACCGTTAAAGATATCCCCCCTGAAGAATACCTAGCCCCGGGACACAGGCTTTGCGCTGGGTGCGGAGCGCCGATAGTAGTTAGACTCGCTCTAAAAGCCGTGCCCGGACCAAAAATAGTCGTTTCAGCTACCGGCTGCCTAGAGGTAGCCACCACAATATTCCCGTATACCAGCTGGAAAGTCCCATGGGTACACTCAGCGTTTGAAAATGCGGCGGCAACTGCGAGCGGAATTGAAGCCGCGTTCAGAGCTCTCGAGAAGAAGAAAGGAGCTAAAAAACCGAAGATAATAGTCTTCGGAGGCGATGGAGGAACATTCGATATAGGCCTGCAGGCGCTAAGCGGAGCCCTGGAGAGGGGGCATGATCTGCTATACATATGCTATGACAACGAAGCTTACATGAACACCGGTATACAGAGGAGTAGTGCGACGCCCAAGGGAGCCGCCACTACTACCAGCCCGGCTGGCCGGGTCATCCCCGGGAAGCTCGAAAGAAAGAAAGATCTCATAGGAATAGCCGTGGCGCACGGCGTCGAATACGCGGCGACTGCTAATCCGGCGTATCCTGTCGATTTATACAACAAGCTATTGAAGGCGGCGGCGGTTAAAGGACCCACTGTCATACACTACTACACTCCGTGTCCAACTGGTTGGAGATCAGATCCGAGCCGCGGCATTGAGATAGCCAGATTAGCCGTACAGACCCGTATATGGCCCGTATACGAGTACGATCATGGAACGTGGAGAATAAATATCATGGTTAAAAAGCCGAAGCCGGTAGAGGAGTACTTCAAACTTCAGGGCAGGTTTAGACATCTATTACAGCCTGAGAACAAATGGCTCTTAGAAGAGATAAAAAAAGACGTCGAGGAGAACTGGAATAGACTTCTTAAGCTAGCTGGCTTAAAAACCTAAACTCTTTCTTTCTCTCTTAAAGTTTAAATATAAGTAGATAATTCCATCATCGAGTTATATCGCGGTGAAGGAAATGAAAGTACCTAAAGAAATTAGAACGTACTGTCCTCGATGTAAAAAATATACTCCTCACTCGGTATCGCTGTATAAGCCGGGGAAGCGCCGCAGTTTAGCGGAGGGCGAACGTCGGTACAGAGCTAAACAGAAGGGGTATGGATCTAAGAGGAAGCCCGAGCAAAAGAGGACGGCTAAAGTAACTAAAAAACAGGTTTTAAAATTAAAGTGTAGGGAATGCGGCTATATAATCCATAAGAAAGGTATAAGGTTGAAGAAGCTGGAGATTGTAGAAAAGCTCTAGAGGTGGGGTTATGAAGAAGAGAAAGATTCTCATTCCCGAGCCGAAGAGCAGGTTTCTCCTCGTTAAATGTCCTGATTGTGAAAACGAGCAAATAGTCTTTGATCACG
>JALURF010000111.1:9630-10990 GCA_027017165.1 Thermofilaceae archaeon | reverse complement strand
ATAGTAGTCAAGTGCAATGTATGCGGTAGAATTCTGGCTCGGCCTAGGGGAGGAAAAGCGGTTCTAAAAGCTGAAGTTATAAAAGTACTCGGCTGATCGTGAGAGCCATGGTGAGGAAGCGAAGAAAACTGCCTACAAGAAACGAGCTCGTAATAGGTACAGTAAAGAAGATTTTCGAGCACGGAGCATTTATAACGCTAGACGAGTATGGAGGCATAGAGGCCTACTGTCCGCTGAACGAGGTTTCCCACTCGTGGTTCCACCACATAAGGGAGGTTCTTAAAGAGGGTCAGAAGAGGGTCTTCAAAGTTATAAGAGTAAATCCCGTGAAGATGCACATAGATGTCTCATTAAAGCGGGTCAGCGATGCTGAGAAAAAAGACAAGATATACGAGTGGAAGAGAGCGCAGAGAGCCGAGAAGCTTTTGGAGATAGCTGCTAAAAAATTAGGAAAAACGCTTGACGATGCATATAGAGAAGCCGGGTGGAAAATGGAGGATTACTTCGGAGAGATATACGCTGGTTTTGAAGAGGCGGTTCTTAGAGGGGAAAAGATTTTGGCTGAAGCTGGGTTGAGAGAGCCTTGGCTCTCTGTGATATACGAGCTGGCGCAGGCTTACGTGGAGATAAGAAAGGCGAAGATAAGCGGGGAGTTTATAGTAAAATGTTATGAGAGAGATGGAGTTGAGAGGATTAAGAAAGTCCTAACTTCATGGCGAGATATATTGGGCAAATACCAGGACGTAGAAGTTCGAATGTACACCGAAGGCGCGCCTAGGTATAGGGTGGATTTAACGGCGCTAGATTATAAAACCGCGGAAAGCCTCTTAAAGGATATACTATCAAGAGTTCGAGAAGAAGCCGTTAAGCAGAACTGTATTATAGAGTTTAAGCGGGTGAAGAAATAACAGTGAGAAAAGGCGTATTAAGAAAATGTAGCAACTGTGGACGGTATACATTAAAACAGGATAAATGTCCTTATTGTGGAGGAACTTTAAAAATTCCACATCCGCCCAAATTTTCTCCCGAAGACAAGTATGGAGAATATAGGAGAAAACTCAAATTTTCCACTATCCTGAAGTCTCTTCGGGATAAATAACCTTGTACACTAGCACCCACTGATTCGGTTGTGAAGCGTAGACTAGCTCGAAGTGCTCCGGCGGCGGTATCTTAACGAGCGGCGGCTTTTCACCTTCTCCGCCGTAACCCGGGAAAGGTACAGGGTTTCCCGGTCCCAGAATTTCAAGAGGCTCAAAGACGAACATCAGCCTCTGATCGGTTTTTCTAAAGAGCAATCTGTAAAGCGTGGCATTTCTAGCCTCCGGGGTATCGGCGGGCACGAGTATCGGTATTTGACCTC
>JALURF010000111.1:0-9620 GCA_027017165.1 Thermofilaceae archaeon | reverse complement strand
CCTCCTCTCATTCTCAACACGGTAACCGTCTGGAAGCGGTCGGGGTCCCATCCAATCCATCGGGCCATCTGGAAGCTTTTGGCGAAATCGCCGCCGTAGCCCGAGATCGCTACTGAAGTATAAACGTACTCGCCTAGCATCGGTAGGCTACTGGCGTAGGGGTTCGGTATCTGAAGCGGAGTGTTCTCGCCGCCTAGGAATGGCTCGAAGACCACCACGTAGGACACATTCAACTTCTTGAATATTCGCAGAGCCTCTGTCTCGTTTGAGAGGAAGGCTCTAGCTATCAATCTTATCTGCGTAGCGTTTATAGTGCCGTTATCGCAGGTCGTGTTACGGCGCGTGTTTACTGAAATCCAGTAGCCGTAATCCCACCAAGTGGCTATCACAGCATTTTCAGGAATATTAGTTTTAATCCACTCGAGCGCGGAGATCCAATCCGCGCTAGCAATAGCAGTGCTAGAGGTTAATATGAGTACTGGCTGATTCGCGTATCTTATCGGCGTATCCGAAGCCACTACTGGTACTAAAAGTAGAACTATTATAAACAGCGAAAATGCTACAGTTTCTATGCTCAATCCGCCCCTACGTCTTACTCTCATCTTTTTCTCAACGCGCGTTAAATTCAGCAAGTTCTCGGTTATCGTTAAAAATCCGACGCCCGAGCCCAAAGCCACTGGAAGAGTAAGCACCAGCGTTAGCCTGGAAAGAGAGGCGGCGGCGTACATAGAGGTAAGCCAGAAGAAGCTCAACAGATAATTCTTTAATTCCTTCTTCTTCAATAGGGAAAAGGCTCCGAAAGCCGAGAACACAAGCAACATTCCGAAATCCTGGTATATCTGAGCCCAAGAGGGCACGGCGTGTTCGGCTACAGTTGTTATGCCTACTTCTCTAAGCCAGGGTAGAGCCACCGCCAACAACCTGCCGGTAATCCTCGGCACTACGTTCATAACCGCCAATACGGTTATCAATAGCGCAAGAGTAATCGTGGTCGCGATGTAGACTTTCTTCATATCTCTGGCCGAGGGCAAGGGAGGCTTTATAAGCGTAAGTAGGGATAGCAGATTTCCTATGGTCGGGAGGAGAGCGTACATTGACATAAAGGCTTTATCAGGCCCGAAGCGGGGGGTTATGGCTATGAAAACTTGGAATATGATATTGCTTATTAAGTAGCTCTTAGCAGCGTTTTCATCATTCGGGTTTAAGAGCAACCAGACCACGGCAAGCAGCGCCATTAACTGCCATACGTAGATATAGCCGCCCCACGCCAAGGTTACAATACCGAAGCTCAAACCGGCGATTATAGCCCAGGAAGCCCTGCTTTCTCTATACGATTTTAGAAATGCGTAAAGCCCGAAGAGCAGAGCTGGTATGGCGACTCCTTCGTGTTTAGCGCCGAGATTGGTACGGTAGATAAAGGGCAGGCTGAAGGATATGAAAAACGCGCTGAATACCCCGAGGGCGTCGTCTCTAAGTTCCCTACCCAGCAGGTATATCGTAAATGTGGAGAGGGACGCTGCGACAGCTGGTAGAAACGCGTGGACTACGTAAAGGCTAACTGGAAGCCCTGCGATATCGTGGAGGAAGTAGTATACTAGTGCCGAGAATATGGCGCTGCCCGGTTGGCTGGTAGCTCTCAAATCGCGGCCCCATGGGGCCCAAAATAGCTTATCCTTAGGCTTAGGGTACGGCTCGAACCACCAGTTAAACCACCAAGCTATACCCTTTAAGACGTTGCCGTCGCCTTTCTCCACAATTTTCTCAGCTAAGTAGTATTCATAATATGGGTCGAACTCGTTCAGGTAGATGCCCCACTTCATCGGGGTAAGCCTTAAGAGCAGGGCTATTAGAAAGCTGAAAGTCAGTATTAGAGCTATTAGAGTCCTGTTGTCCGACATGAGGCTTAGAAATCGCCGTATAGCGTTCAACGACTTCCTAGCGAAGGTTCGGAGTTTTTTCTTAACCTCCATCAGCCATCACTCCCTCTAAAAGACATAAAAAGTACTAATATACTTAATCCTCTTCCCCCTCCCTCAACAACTCACTTATACTCTTAACTTTACCCTTTCTCTTAACTACAATCCTAGTCTCCACTCTTATCGGAAAACCTAAGTTGTAAAAGATGGCGTAGATATCCTCGGCGTCCAGCTTCTCCCTAAGCCTCCCGGTTAAGACCAGCTTAGCGAGTTCTCTAACCACGTATTCGGCAACTCTAGGATACTGGCTTTTAGCCCTACTCAGCATTTCTTCTCCGCTCTTCGTCAAGTACGGCTTTACGATATCCCATGGGCTACGCTTAACTTCCTCTTTCTTTCTCTCCTCTAGGAGGGCCCGTTTCTGGAGCTCCAGCATCTTACGCTTTATCAACAGCTCTAGGTCTTTATCCTCCATACCGCTCCCCACAGCGTTAAATAATTAAAGCCGAATATAAATTATGCGAAAGAAATGTTCACTGTCGTCGACCTATTCTGCGGTGCCGGGGGATTTTCAAGAGGATTCAAGGAGGCGGGCTTTGACATAGCCCTGGGACTCGAAAACCTAAAGCCCGTAGCTGAAACCTATATGGAAAACTTCCCAGGGGCAGAAGTCATAGTGGAGGATATACAGAGAGTTAGAGCGGAAGAAATAGAGAGACTTGTAGGAAAGCCCGACGTGGTTATAGGGGGGCCTCCTTGCGAGCCTTTTACTAAAGCTAATCCTAAGCGGAGAGAAAAACCTTTAGATAGACTGTATGAAGACCCGATAGGCAGACTGGTCCTCCACTTCGTTAGGATAGTAGGCGATTTAAAACCCAAGGTTTTCGTGATGGAGAACGTTCCCAGTATAGTCGACGGAGAGCTGAGAAATGCTCTAAAACGGGAGTTTAAAGAAGCCGGCTACGGCGAGGTATACTTCAACTTTTTAAGAGCTGAAGACTATGGAACGCCCTCTCACAGACTCAGAGTCTTCATCTCAAACATTAGGATAAAGCCTAAACCGCTGAAAGAGAGAGTAGTCGTAATCGAGGCTATAGGAGATCTTCCAGACCCTCGCTCTATACATGATATACCCAACCACGAGCCAGTGCCCATATCTCCCAGAAGGTTAAAGAGGATCGCCAAGCTAAAGTGGGGGGAGTCCTTGATAAGATATAGGGGGGCCGGAGGGGAGGTGTACACCAATTTAACGCGGCTCCACCCGTATAAAATCGCCCCCACGGTGATGGGATCTTCTCGCTTCATCCACCCGTTCGATAATCGGTTGTTAACCGTTAGAGAACACGCCCGTCTAATGGGCTTCCCCGACGACCATATATTTATAGGGGGTAGAGACCTACAATTCAACCAGGTAGGGGAGGCGGTTCCCGTACCCCTGGCCAAGGCTATAGCTCTAGAAGTTAAGAAAAAACTGGAGGAGATGGAGCATGGGGATAGTTGAAAACGTTATAATAGTCCTCCACAACGTGTTTTCCTCCCAGAAGATAGTAGAAGCCGCTAAAGTAGCCTATGGAATGGGTTTCAAAAACTTCGCGGTAACCAAAGCCCAAGGCTCCGCCGCCCAAATAGGAGTTCCGGAAGCCCACAAACTGGCCATTAAAAAGAAGGTAAACTTCTTCTACCTACAGTCCATAGACGATGTAATCGAACTCTTCCAGCCGAGCGAAATATACCTATTCGTCCCACAGGGCTACGCTAAAGAAAAATTTAACCCAGAGATAGTAGCCGAGAAGGCGTCCCAAAAAGTAGTAGCCATAGTATTCGGAGGATCTGAGCCCGGATTATCCAAAAAAGAACTGGAAAAAGGGACGCCCGTATACATCGAAAACCTATATGAACACACGACCATAGGAATGCTCGCCATAGCCCTCTACCTAATCCTAAACTCAGCAAAATTTAATACTCAAAAATACTAAATACAAAATAGCGCCGGTAGTCTAGCCTGGTAGGATGGCGGCCTCCCGAGCCGCTGATCCCGGGTTCGAATCCCGGCCGGCGCATGAATTATTCTCTTTTCTCAATAAAGATATTGATTTTCCGTTTTTCAATTTTTGTATTTTGTTTATAGACTGTAGGTAGAAGAAGCTTACTACTATAATATGCCCTAGTTACATCCTATTTCTAGAGTTTTCCTAAGCAACAAAGCGGCTTCACATTTTATGAAGTTTTCTATTATTTTCAATCCCAAGCCCTCAGAAGGATGTACAATTCAAGACATAATCCCCAGCACTTTTAGCTCAAATTTTGACTCAGATTTTATGCTACAAAACGTTAATAACCCAGGTGGACTTATTCTATATTGCCCGCAGGGGTTAAGCCCCGAGGCCCTAGCCCTGGCCTCCGCACGGCCCCGAGCCGTGTGCCGCAAATGGGCTATACGGCGGGGGGCGTTAACCCGCGGTCAGTCAAGCCCTCTCCAAACCCGGAGCGCAGCGAGTCCGGGATGAAGCTCAGTCCCGCAGGGCTGCCGTGGGTGATAGGCCTCTCGTAGGGGAGGCCGAATCACCGAACTGCCCGAAGCGGGTTAGGCCCGGGAGGGAGCAGCCCCGCTCACGCCGGGGCGCCCAGGTCCCTAAGGGCAGGCGGCAGCGTTTGCGGGGGCGCTGGGCAGACTAGGGCCGCTGCGTATTCCGGGTTTGGATGGTTGGCGAGCCGCGGGGAAGCCCTGCGGGCACTTTTGTTATGGTCTAAACCCTGCTAGAAGCGCTATAAATAACGTGGCAGCCAATACGTCGGCAGTAGATCCCGGATTTAGGTTTTTAGCGGCCAGTTCTTCATCCAGTTTTTCAAGAGCATTTCTCCCCTCCAGGGTTTTTAATCCTCCAAGCTCTAGCACCCTACGGGCTTCTAGAGAATACTTCGCCGCTTTTTCCAAGCCTATTTTCACAGCCTCCGCCACATTAGGAGTCTTTTCTAATCCAATTTTCCTAGCAATTAAAGTATCCGTTTTCTCCGACAATAGTTTGAGGAAGGTATGGACTACGGCTATATTGACGTCTCCAGTATCTTCGTAAACTTTTTCGAAAAACGGATAACCTACTTTAAAAGCATCCTCTAACCTATTAGCAAACTCCCAAGCCACTAAATCCCACGACGACGCTATTTTCATAACCTCGTAAAGCGTTAACCCTTTTTCCAAGATAACAGATTCAGCTCCTCTTTCGTAGACGTCGGGAGCGCCTACACCCCTGACCCTACCCAAACCACCCGGCTCAGCTATCTTAACGGCCTTATAGAACTCTACCGTATCACGGCAGGTAGTCGCCTCTACGACTTTCCCAAAAAACTTCTGCAAACAATTTTTATCAATGCCTCCGCGAGCCATACACAAGCCAGCGGAGACCGCTAGAGGAATAAAAAGGAGAGAGATGCCTAAGTGAGTATTTCCTCCCCTATGCCACTTCTTAACCTCAGAAACAGTTTTCCTTATCAAAGCCCCTATTTCAGCCTCGCTTAAATCCAATTCCCCAAGCCCGATTTTCACTCCTCTAATCGCGGCTTCTCTAACTGGAGGACCAAGAGCTATAGAACCAGCAAGAAAATGCTCAAACCTAGTATCCTTAAAATCCCTAAGCCTATGCACATTCCCCGGTTTAGGATAGCCGCTTACCTCTAGACAGCAAGCTAGCTGAGCAGCCCTCATAATATCATCGATTCCGGCTGCGAATCCCCCCTCTTTTCTCATCGCATCAACAGTAGAACAGTCATATATCTAAATATTCCACGGCATTTTAACCGTAAGTAAGCGTTATAAATACGACAAAATAAGTAAATTCAAAATGTCCACCTTTTATAAAAATAAAATCGCCGAAATAGCGGAAAAGTATGAGGGAGAAGTAGAGCCGGTATTTCTACCCCGCCTAACCCCGATAATTCCCCCGAAACCGGAATACGCCGAAATACTTAAACGGTTTAACGTTAAAGCAGCGATTCTGGAATACTACCAACTGGAAGACGGAGTCGAGGACTGGCACAGATACCTAGATTATGACGGCGCGCTATTACTGTCTGCGGTGATGCCCGACCAAATGCTCTGCAACCCCTCCACCTTCAAAAACTTTCTCGAAACCGCGGAGAAGGGGTTCGACGCAGTAATCGGGTGGGATATGCCCGTAGAAGTAGACCTGCCCCCGGAGGAGTGCTGGAACAACCTAGTAAAATGCCTAGAATACACGGTCGAACTAGCCTCCAAGCTAAACGTGCCGGTGATACCCTTATCCAAGGGAGCCAACAGGGAGCAGGCGGAAGCCTACATAAACGCGCTGTCAAAGCTAGGGTTTAAAACCATAGCCCTACACGCCTCCGAATACGCCCAAAACTTCTTTAAAGAAGGACTGGCGCGGAAACTATTAGAGACCCACTGGAGATTAATAGACAAGTACGCGGAACAAGGCTTAATCATAGGAGTCTTAAACCCCAAAATCTTCGCTCACTTAAAAAGGCTAGACAAACCCAAATTCTCATACGCGGGGCTAAGCTGGCTAATCCACGGCATGAAAGGCTATGCCTACGCCCGTTATAAAACCGTAGACCTGAGAGAGAAGAGTATAGTCCTCTCCGATACGGGGGAGGTTCTAGAATACCCGGGCGGGGAGGAGAGGATCGTAGAGCACAACTTAGAGTACGTGTTAAACATGGTCACGGGCGCCGGAGAAAGACGGCTACAGCTATATGATATAGCTTTAGAAGGAAAAACGGTAGTCGTGGCGGACCTGCACGCCGGCACTCCCGAGTCGATGCTGGAAGAACTTCTAAGCCTCCTAAGAGACGAATACCCCGACAACATAGTATTCCTAGGCGATACACTAGACCTACAGCGCGGAGAACTACTAGCACTAGAAGCGGTAAAGCTTTTCGGCGGATTAACATGGATACCCTCCAAAATACTAGCCGTAAAAGGAGACACAGACTCAAACTTCGCCAAAGTATTAAACATAATGGACCAAGCCCTAACCCTACAAGAATCATGGCGCAGACTGCCGAAGCCCGGCAAGCCGACTAACTACCACATACTAGCCCTCTACAAATTCTACAGAAAAGCCTTAGACACGGCGGCAGTATACCTGCCAGACGGCTCGACTGCCTACATGCTCCACGGACACCAAATAGGACCAAGCCCAGACGCAATACGGAGAGAAGCTAAAAGAATAAAGAGAGAAACCAGGGCGGAATGGGTATTTACAGCCCACACCCACAAACCGGAAATAAACCGCGAAGAAGGCATTGCAAACCCCGGATGCTGGACCAGAAACGGAGAAAACCCCGGCACCTACATCCTAATCGAAAAAGACGGAGGCATAGAACTGTTGGAGGAGTTTTAGATTCTTCACAACCCTAATATATATTAGTTATGCACCTACCATACAGAGTATGGAACTCGAGCTTAAATCAAAGATTTTAAAACTGTTAAAAGAAGATGAAGAATTCAGATATGCAGTCGCGGGACTCATAGGACTAGAAGAAATACTCAAAAGACTCGACAGACACGAAGCAGAACTAGTCAAACTTAGAGAAGACATAGAAGAACTTAGAGAAGATATGAACAAGTTAAGAGAAGACACGAATAGGCTTAGAGAAGACATGATAAAGGGGTTCGAGCTCGTTAATAGGCACATATCAGCCATCGGGGCTAGACGGGGGATAATGGCGGAAGAGGCTTTTAGAGAAGGATTAAAAAGTCTACTGGAGGAGGAGCTCGGCTTTAAAGTGGACAGGTGGACTTGCTTCGACGAGACAGGACTAGTCTACGTTATCCAAGCCAAGTAGAAGTAGATATCGCGGTTAAAGACGACAAGCTAATACTCATAGAAGCGTCATCACATGTCAAGGCATCCGACGTATACCAGTTCAAGAGAAAAGCAGAACTATACGAGGAAAAACCGGTAAAAAACCAGACAAACTAATCATAGTAACACCATACGCAGATACAAAAGCATTAGAAGCATCTAAAAAACTCGGAATACGGATATACGCGAGAATCTAACCCCCTACAGTATAGCCCTAATCGGCCTCAACTCCCGCTTAAGCGGGTCTAAGACGAGGCCGAAAATCTCCAGAGTAACCGTGCCTAAGAGATTCTCGTCTCCTTCTTCTCCGAGAAGCACCGGGCTATAATACTCCCCATAGCCGGGAAGCTCTATAACAGCCTCCGAGAGAAACCTCCTAATAACAGTACCATCGGCCAAGACAAGCTCCACCTCACGTTTAGGCTTAAGACCTAAAAACTCCCAAACATCCTTCTTCAAAACAGTATACGTAGCGCCCGAATCCACTAAGAACATAACCTCTCTCGACGCGCCGCCCCACTTAACCACGCCACGTATATAGACAAGCCCCATAACAACCAATCATTATATTAGCGCAGAGAAACTTAAGCCTTCCCACAACAACACAAGAATATTAACCATAGCCACGATTAACCCTACGATAGAGGATCTAAATGGGCCAATACAAACAATCACATCTACAGTACACCCAGTGGCTGAAAAGCAAAGAAAAAGAACTACAACTCATAGAGCGAATTATAGAAGAAGTAGAAAACCCCAAACTAGTAGAGCTGAAACCACTAGAGGAAAAACTCGGAGTACCAGCAGAAACTCTCGAGAAACTCATACAGAAAATCTACGGACCCAAAACACAAATAAAACAAAAACTATACCACTGGTGGCAAGAACCAAATGGCGCAATAAGAAAAATAGACTCGCGCTACCTCCACAAAAGAATAAAAAAGGCGATGAAAAAGCTAGAGGCCGAAAATCCATACCAACTCGCCAAAAAACTAAACGTGCCAGAAGGCAAGGTAAACATCATAAGAGACTGGATGCGGCAATCACCCGTAGTATCGGCTAAAACAAGAGTCTTAAAAAGAATCTTCAACCTGCTCGGAATACCCCTCGAAGAACTAGAAGAAAGAAAAGCAATACTAGACAGAAACTTCCCAATAGACCTATACTCCTCCAAAATAGTCAAACTCTACACCCACGCCCTAAACGAAGGCTCCTTAATAATGTTCAAAAGCCCAACCCAAACCACTCTAAGATACGTAAACCAAGACCCAGTCCTAATCAGAAAATTCATAGACACAGTAAAAGAAGCAGGAGGATGGGCAAAAATACTACCGCCACAGAAGCCAGGCTTCGACGTCTACACAGACTCAGTAACAGCACGAATAATAAACGCAGCAGGACTACCATACGGCAGAAAAACAATAACAGACCCACCCCTACACCCAGCAATACTAAAAAACCCCAAACTAGCAAAACACCACCTACACATAACATTCCTAGAAGAAGGCTACACAACATTCTCCTACGCCAAAGACAGACTACAACTAATAATAGGCATATCAAGAAGCAAAGACATAACAGATCATATACCACCAGAAACACTACAAAAACTACTAAACTACAAAGGACAAAAAGTACAGCCTACTGTTCTCTTAGATGACGATTTAATCAAAGAAATTAAACGTACTCCACCGCGTGCCTTATTTCAGGAAATGTATCTGATAGATCAGCTGCTTCAAGAAAAATTTGGAGTAACATTAGATGTAGACGTTGTTATTTCATATCTACATATTAGCCACAAAGGCGAAATAACGGCGAATTACAAACTTTCGATGAGAAGTTTGGAAGTGATTCAACT
>JALURF010000110.1 GCA_027017165.1 Thermofilaceae archaeon | reverse complement strand
TCACAACTAGGCGCGGCTTACCTGACAATATTAGTTTTGCACGTTTATAGTAATTAGTGATGCCTTTTAGTCTTCGCTTTAAGGGAACCCTATAACGCCCATTTCTAGCCACTTGCCTCACCCTGCTTCAACAGCTTGTGCTCATTTATGTAAAGTTTGAGGTGAGCTAGGTTTCTGAAGAAGCCACCCTTAGCTAGCCTGTACAGCCTCCTATACGTCTTAGCATCTATCAGGTCCTTCTCTCTCAAGGCTTTGAGAAATCTCCTCTGAGCTCTTATCCTATTTATCCATTCCCTCTTTTCGTCTCGCCTCGGCCCCTTCTTACTGCCATGTCCCCTTCTTCTACCCTTCTTTTTCTTTTCGTGCAGTAGCCTTGCTCTCCCCCTTGATGGCTTGCTGGTGGGTCGCTTCTTGATCACGCCATCTTTGATTAGTCTCCTCACCTCTTCTCTCGAGATCACATTTACTAGTCTATCCATTTGCTCCGGGTCTATCCAGACTCTGCTTTCACCCACTTTTAGCTCTGAGCTCGCGAGCCTTCTTACAGTTTTGAGGCTACTCATATCCAGCACCACCTAGATTTAATATCCTAAGACCAAGCTCCATCGCCTTCTTAATTATTTCGCCCCGTTTCCGCCTCCCCACAGTCGACGATATTCTTATCGCATACTTAGACGGATCTAGCCCTTCGAGCTGCGACGCGTTGTAAACTAGGACTTCGCGGAACCCTGAGGGATGCATTCCCCGAACAGCTTTCGGCCCACGATAGCCTACCTTAACCCTAGCCGGATAACCCTTTTTCTCCAGTCTAATCTTATTATCAAGAGACCTGTTCGGGCTTCTCCACACATCTTCTAGACGCTTTAAATACCACGAGTTCATCCGTATAAAGCGAGGCCTATACGAATTCATTTTATTTCTAATCTTCAGGAGCTTCGCCTCTTCTCTGCTCAGCGAAGGCTTAGGAGGCTTATACTTTATTTCTTTTTCCTCTTCCTCGACTCTCTCTTCTCCTTCCTCAACCTCTTTTTCCTCTTCGATTTTTTCTTCCGGTTCTCCTTCGCTCATTGTTTCTTCTGAGGGTTCTTCTAGGATTTCGCTTTCTTCCGCATCTACCGTATGGGAAATGACATTTGGGGTTTCTTTTTCCTCTTCCTCAAGATCTGCTTGTTTCTCCGGCTCCTCAGTATACATAGGCAAGTAACACCCCTCCTATGCCTTTCTTCTTAGCTTCTAGGTGGCTCATTATTCCTTGGGAAGTTGAAACTATTAGAAGCCCGATATCTCTTGCTGGAAGGAATTTTTCCTCCCACATTTCGTACTCATCTTTTTTGACAGAATATCGGGGCTTTATTACTCCGCACTTGTTAATTCTACCGGTTAGCTCTATCCTTATCTTTCCTCCTCTTCCGTCGTCGATATATTCGAAGTTTCTTATGTAGCCTCCTTCCATCATGACGCGTAGAACATTCATGAGTAGCTTAGACGCTGGGTAGACAAGGCACTCCTTTTTCCCTCTCCGCTCGTTATTCATTATTGTTGATAGAGCGTTTGCGACTACGTCTATGACTACCATTAAATCCCCACCTAACCCTCACAATTCCCTTTATAGTTAAATATTTTTACATGTATTTTTTGAAGCCGAGGTCTTCCGCTACTTCTCTGAAGCATCGCCGGCAAAGGTTTAGCCCGTAGATTCTTATTATAGCTTCGTGAGTACCACAGCGCACGCATCTAAGCGCTCCTTTTCCGTATTTTCTCTTCTTTGGGGGACGAAGCTTCGCCATTATTTGCTCACCACCTTTGCTCCTAAAACTTCCTCTATAAACTTCTTTGCCTCTTCTTTGGTAACCCTGTGCCTTTTAGGTACGCGCGATCTTTTAATTCTTCTTCTTGCTACTCGATATCCAGGCCTCTCTAGAGCGACTATGACGTCAAACCCGAAGATGCCAATTCTTGGATCATACTTCACTCCTGGGAGAAGTATGTGCTCTGTTACGCCGAAGGAGAAGTTACCATACTCGTCTATGCTTGACTCCTTAATTTCGTTCCCAACTGCTTGTAGAGCCCTCTTAAGAAAGTTTAAAGCCTGCTCGCCTCTGAGAGTAACCATGCATGCTATGTTTTCGCCCTTTCTTATTCCAAATTCTCGGATCGTTCTTTTAGCCTTTCTGAAGGTGGGCTTAGCGCCTGTAAGCTGCTCGAGAACATGGGCTGCGTTCTGAAGACGTTCTCCAGACTCGCCGGTGGCTATGTGCACGATTACCTTTCCTATGAATACTCGCCTCATAGGGTGATCTGTTTCTAAATACGCCTTATTGGACACTTCCTGTCACCTCCGCTGGTAGGGATATAAGGGGCTTTTCCCTGCCTACCGGGAACACGTATTCGAGAATAGTTCTCCTAATCTCTCCCGACGGCGATTTGATAGTTACTATAGCTCTAGATCTCTTAAATATAACGTTTATATCTTCTATTTTGCCGTAAAATCCGACGTGAGACCCGTCTATTATGAGCGCCCACACTCCTGGTTCGAACTTTACGTGGTCTTCTATGCTTTGCTTTGGAATAGTCATTTTAACTACATCATAGGTTGAATAGCTTGCAGCCTCCACGGGGTTAAAGACGTCCTTTAAGGTTATGAGGTAGTTTCGGCCATCATGGAATGTGAGCTGTATTGCTTTACCTCGCACGTATTGTTTTCTTATAATTCTTAGAAGCTTGTAGCCCGCTTCTTCTTCTGATATCGGATGGAGGATGAAAAACTTCACAGGGTGAGAAACCACCCGGTAATACTCGTCGGTTGGAATAATGTGTATAACATCCATTAGCCCAACTGGAAACTTATAGTCGGTTATTATCCGTCCGTCCACTTCTATCTTTCGCCAGCTAAGAATCTTACGCGCTTCCCTCATGTTTCTCGCGTAGCCAAGCATATCCCTGAGTACCACGCCTAGAGGCAGAGAACGGTATAATGGATGAGGACCTGCGCGGGGCTTAACCGCCCATGCATACTCTTTTCGATGAATAGGCCAAAAACTGGGTGCGACGTGCCTTCTCAGATGACGTAAACTCCCTCTACGCTTCTGCCTCGGCAACTTCCTCCACCTCCTTTCCTTTCTTCCTTTCTATAATCTCTTTTCTTCTTGGATCTGAAAGATCTAACTTGGTAATCATAACTTTAGATGGATGAATAGGGAAAGGTACTTCTCGGCCATCGGCTTTAGTAATAGTGGCACCTTCAACGTATATTCTGCCTTTTTTCACGCTGACCTTAACAACCCTTCCTTCAAGCCCGCTAAAGCGACCCCGCATGATGCGAACGGTGTCGCCTTTCCGAACCCGCAGTCTCTTAATGCCGTGTTCTTTCCTTAGCTCTGGCGATAGGGGGGCGATAAGACTAGCTGATTTTATGTGAAGTGGAGCTCTATATACCATCTTTTTTCTTACTTTACGGGGCTGCCTCGCAATTTTTACTTGCATATTATATTCACCAATCACGCACTAGAAGGTTTAATAG